>CAZXRS010000299.1:0-2612 GCA_964642635.1 uncultured Bifidobacterium sp.
CCTGATCGACCGTCTGATGGCGAAGGTTCAGGAAGGCAAAGTCGAGGTCAAGTGGAATCACGTGCTCGATGAAGTGACGGGCGACGACAGCGGCGTCACCGGCATCAATATCAAATCGGCCGATGGCAAAGTTACGCCAGTGCCTTTGCATGGCCTGTTCGTCGCGATCGGTCACAAGCCGAACACGGGCATCTTTGAAGGACAGCTAAAGATGAACAACGGTTACATCGTGACTAAGAGCGGCATCGAAGGCATGGCGACCATGACTTCGGTGGAAGGGGTGTTCGCCGCAGGCGATGTGCAGGATCATGTCTATCGTCAGGCGATTACCAGTGCCGGAACAGGCTGCATGGCCGCGCTGGATGCGCAGCGGTATCTGGAAGCGCAGGAATAACGCTGGCTTGCCATCGCTTAACTTAGTAAAGACACTGGATCCCGGCCTATGCTGGGATGACGTTTCAAACGGTGTCGGCTTTTAAAAAGAAGGCCTTCACATGAAGAACCTTGCTGATCTGAAGGCTCTGCAGCAACGACTGAAGGAAAAGGCTGCCGCTGCAGCTGAGGCCGAGCGCAAGCGCCGTGAACTCGAGCGCGAAGCCAACATCTTCCGCACCAGTATCGGCGACGTGAAGCCGCTAAACACCTCACCGCGCGCCATGCATGATGCCCCTCGCCCGCTACCTGTCGCTCAAAAGCGTAAGGAAGATGATGAGGCGGTACTGCAGGAATCACTCTCTGACGAATTTAGTATCGACACGCTGCTTGAGACTGACGAGGCATTGAGCTTCGCTCGTCCTGGTGTCGGGCCGGACGTGCTGAAAAAACTGCGTAGTGGCGGTTGGGTCACCCAAGGTCAGCTTGACCTGCATGGCTTGCGCGTGGATCAGGCGCGTGAAGCGATAGGACAGTTCATCCGTGATGCCATCAAACGCGGTGATCGCTGTGTCCGCATCATTCACGGCAAAGGTCTGGGATCGATGGACAAGAAGCCCGTCTTGAAGAGCAAGGTCCGCAACTGGCTGGTACAGAAGGAAGAAGTGATTGCCTTCTGTACTGCACGCGCTGCGGATGGTGGGAGTGGTGCGCTGATGGTGCTGTTGCAGGCCTAAGTTCCCATGTGCCCGGGGTGACGTATGGCGATCGGAACCCTGATAGCTGACGCGTAACTCAGCGAGTTCTATGAATTCTGCGGAGTTTCCCCATGCAGCGAACTATTTCCCCCAACCCTGGCGATCATCCGTCACCCTGGATCGATAACGACGGCGATCTTCTTGTTAGCACGGCTTCCAGCAGCTCTGAATCGGATGTACTCGTCGAATCTTCCGAACCGAATGGCAAGATGCCTCGCTTTAGACGCCAGGCACCTCGTGAAACTCAACCGGTTATATTCATCATACCGATGGTGTCGAGCTCCGCTTCGCCGCACTCACCACAAGCGAAAAAACCACTACACGCCACAACATCGAATACATCACCATCGCCTGCGAGCAACGCCTCCTCGAGTACCGTTCAACCAGGCTTTGATCAAACAAGTACTCGCCTGGCGCCATTGCTTGCCAACCTCATTACTTCTAATAAGCGCTGGTTAGAGCAGGTAGGTGTTTCTAGCAATACGGTCGAACAATTGCTTGATATTGTCTCCATGCTTCCCTATGGATTGAATGGAGACATCAAAATTGGCAGTGACAAGTTTTTTATTGACCTCAAAAAGACGGTTAAGCGCCTGGCCGTAGAGGGATTGGACGCCGATTCACTATCGGATAGTTTACATAATGTGATCAATCACTTGGTCGATCCGGCTCATAACAGCCATAAACTGCTGAAGCTGTTGATGCAAGAGATACAGCGCAGTGTACAGACCGGCACTGGCAACAAACCCTTACTCGAAATGGATGTTACCGATGGCGGTACTGCGCCATGGATCGATGGCCCCTACCAAATCAGCCCGTTTTCTTTGCCAGTGGCCTTGGATCAAGCACTGAAAAAACACGGCGCTCTGCTTTCACGAGTGCTGGGAGTCGAGCCAATAAAGGTGTTGTACCAAATCGTGTCAAACCTTCCAGTGAACCTTGGGCTGGGTCGCTATGCATCGAAAGATTTGACAAAGCATGAACTGTGCACCGCCATCGAAAAAATCGATCACGGATTATCGGTGTTAGAAAAAGCAGCAGAGGTTATTGGCGACTCCAACTACTGGGACGGCAAGATTTACGCTGCCATGGCAAAACTCCAGCCTTGGATGCCGCCTGCGAAACGACAGCGTATACCTGAAGATACAATGACGGCGTGCCGTATGGTCTTCAGTTTGCTTCAGATGATCTGAAGCTTGCTCATGTCTGCATGAGCGCAGGGGAGCTTGCCTCCCCTGCCGAGGGAATGATCAGATAGCGTCCGTACCTGTCTCGCCGGTACGGATGCGAACTACTTGCTCGACCGCCGTAACAAAAATCTTGCCGTCGCCGATTTTCCCGGTACGCGCGGCCTTCACGATCGCTTCAACGGCATGCTCGACGACTTCTTCGGATACCACCAGCTCCACTTTTACCTTAGGCAGGAAATCAACGACGTACTCGGCGCCGCGATATAGCTCGGTATGACCTTTTTGGCGACCG
>CAZXRS010000300.1:0-2601 GCA_964642635.1 uncultured Bifidobacterium sp.
AGTCCTGAATAGCGCGCGGTGGTATCGCACCGCCACAGGGTTTGATGCGACCTGCACGGTCGAGCAGCATCACGCGGTAGCCACGTCGAACGAGATCATGCGCGGCTGTTGCGCCGGCGGGACCGCCGCCGACGACCATTACGTCAAAGGTGTCATTCATCTGCGGCTCCGTTCGAAGAGAGGTTTCAGGAGAAGGAAGGCTGGGCGCCGTGACTGCCACTGGGCGTAGGCGAGCGTGGCCCCATCGCAATGCGTGAAGCCAGCACTGCGGACACAATGAACAGCAGTGCCTCCAGTGCGAACACGCTGCCGTAGGCCACACCGGTCGAATCGATCAGCCAGTGAGCAAGGTC
Source organism: uncultured Bifidobacterium sp. (assembly GCA_964642635.1). GTDB lineage: Bacteria > Pseudomonadota > Gammaproteobacteria > Burkholderiales > Burkholderiaceae_D > Pernthalerella. The sequence goes on from CAZXRS010000300.1 coordinate 354, forward strand.
GCTGGCAGCGGTACCTAGCAGGCCACCGAAGCCAAACGCAATCGCCTGCGCTGCGCCCCACAGACCCATGCGCACGCCTTCACGCGCTGCGCGTCCTTCCGTGGCCAGGCGCATCATCTGTCCGATGGCGGCAATCGAGAATGCGCCGTTGGCCGCACCCATGAGGAAAACATTCGCTTTCAGCGGCCACGGTGGACCGACTTGACCTGCCACGGCCAGACCTGCCAGTGCAATCGCTGAGGCGATACATCCACCCACGCACCAGACTCGCAGCGAGCCTGCGCGTCCATTCGCAAACTTGCTACCGACTGCGGCTACCAGCAACATGCCAAGCAGCACGCCGCTGTGCTGCACGCCTGATAGGCTGGTCGATTCACCCGGGGTGAATCCGAACACGCTACCAGCGAAAGGTTCGAGAATCAGATCTTGCGCGCTGTAAGCGAGCATAGAGATGAAAATGAATACGGTGAACTGCCGTGCCGCAGATTCTTGCCAGACTTCGGCCAGCGCAGTGCGGAACGGAACGATCTGATCCGGCGTCGGCTCAATAATCTCGTCGCCGGGATCGGTCTCAACACGGAACAGCGCGATCAGGGTAATCAGCAGTGCAAGTGCACAGACCGAGATCGTGACACCAAGCAGTCGTGTCGGTGTATACGGATCAAGCAGTGCGCCTGCCGTGCCGGCGGTGACCGCGAAGCCCACGATCATCATGAGCCAGACTGTGGTGGCTGCAGCTGCACGACGCTTGCTCTCGACGCGCATGGCCAGCAGCACCAGCAGCGAGGTGCCGGCCGCGCCGACCCCCAGGCCAATCAGTGTGAATCCGGCCGTGGCCATGAGCACACCGAGCACCGGAGAGTCCGTCATCCATATCGTTGCGAGCGTGGCGCAGATGGCGCCGACGGCCAGCGTCATCATGCCGCCGATAATCCACGGCGTGCGTTGCGAGCCTTGGTCAGAGCCATGGCCCATGCGCGGTCGGGACACCTGCACAAGGTAATGGAGTGCGACCAATGCGCCAGGCAGCAGTGCCGGCAGCGCGAGTTCGACCACCATGATCCGGTTCAGTGTCGACGTCATCAGCACGACGATTGCGCCGAGCGATGCCTGTACCAGTCCCAGCCGCACGATCTGCAGCCATCCGAAATGTTGATTCATGCCTATCCCCCCAGGCCACGCAATGCAAACGCAGCGACCATCATCCCCGAAACCAGCAGCGGCACGCCGAATGCGGAGAGCTTCAATGCTCTCTCTACGGGTGACGCCATGAACTGCTTCATTATTTTAGTTTGTCCGTACACCAATGCCAAAACAGCCAGCGCGTGCAGTGGCTGGTTCCATGAGGCCAGCATCGCGACCACACCTAACTGCGGAAGTAGCATCACCCAGCAAGCGGTACGCGCCGCGCCATTCACACCCAGCTGCACCGGCAGCGAGCCCACGCCCATCTGGCGGTCGCCTTCGACGGATTTGAAATCGTTCAGGGTCATGATTCCGTGCGCAGCGATGCTGTACAGCAGCGCGAGCGCTAAGGAGCGCGCGCCTGGCATTGCGCCCCCAGCCATCACAGCGGCGCCGGTGGCCCAGGCCAGACCTTCATAAGAGAGTCCGCAGGCGGCATTACCCCACCAGCCATTATTTTTCAGACGGAGCGGTGGCGCGCTGTAGGCCCAGGCCAGCAGCAGGCCCGCGACCGCTGCACCAAACCCCCAGGGGCCGAGTGCGGTGGCGACCAGCAGTGACAGCACGGTCCACAGCACAGCGATATACAGTCCCCAACGCCCCGGCATGCGACCCGAAGGAATAGGGCGCTGCGGTTCATTAATGGCATCGACATGACGGTCGAACCAGTCGTTCACGGCCTGACTGGTGGCGCAGACCATGGGTCCGGCCAGCAGAATGCCCACCACGATCAGCTGCCATTGGCCCGACGGCGACACGCCTGAGGCGACTGCGCCGCAGGCAAAAGCCCACATCGGAGGGAACCATGTGATCGGCTTGAGCAGCTCGGCGACAGTGGAAAGCTTGGGGTGGGCCATGCTCAGGATTTTGCATGGCGGGGTGATGTGCGTCAACTAAAGTTGACGGTTTTGGGGTAATGAATTTATGACGGTATGTTGGGGCTGCTTGCCTTTAGGCGGGGGCTTGGATCCCAGCTTTCGCTGGGATGACGATGCGGAGCGGGTCGCACTCAACATCGTCGTTCCAGCGCAAGCTGGAACCCATGGACCGTTGAACATCGACG
>CAZXRS010000301.1:0-2565 GCA_964642635.1 uncultured Bifidobacterium sp.
CAATGACCTGGTAGCGGCCGAGCCGGTACTGGTGCAAATCTCGGCAGCGAAACAGATACGCGACCGCGCCGAGCGCGACGCCCGTCGTGCGGGTGAAGAGAGTGTTTCTGCCGACCGCGTCGCCAGAGCGAAAGAGTCGCTGCGCGTGGGAGAGGCTGCATGAAGCCGACCGTGCAAGCGAACAAAAAGATGTCGTGGCATGCCGCTGCGGACGCCCGGGGTTGCGGGGCTTTTCGCACCACTGGCCGCAAGGCCATTTTGAAGGAGCGTTCTCATGGCTGATAGGAAAAGCATCTCCGGCCTGACCGATGAAGAGGCTCAGGAATTCCATGCGTACTACATGCAAGGCATGGTTGGCTTCACGGCAATCGCTGTGATCGCCCACGCGCTTGTATGGGCATGGCGTCCCTGGATCACCTGATCTCGGCTAGCCGCTAACGAAAGGAATCACTATGTTTGACACACCAACGAAGCAGGAACGTTACTTGATGGATGAACCGCTCACCTTCAAGCTGGTCTTCGCGCTTGGCTTTACATTTGTGCTCACGATTGCACTGGTCGGCTTGCTGACTGGTATGCGCTGGCGCAGCTGGCTGCCTGGAGCTGAGAGCAGTGACTCTCTGTTCGGAGGTGTGCAGGCTGCAGTGTATTCGTTCTTGTCACACACACTTTAGGAGATAGGACCATGTGGAGAATATGGCGCCTGTACGACCCCCTGCGAGCAATGGTTATCCAGGGTGTCTTTCTGTTCGGCCTCGCAGCGATGATTCACCTCATCCTGCTGTCGACGAACAAGTTCAACTGGCTGGACGGCGCGAAAGCTGCACCGACCGCTCAGAACGCACCAATGCCGAAGTCGTCGTAATTGCCACTTGGCAGTGGCGGGCAGGGGTGCGGCTGGTCTGCATTCCTGTCCTATCAGGATTTGTGCCTCTGACAAAACGCCGGTGGCAAGTTGTCGTAACGCCGCCAGCGGCGTTTTGTTAGAGGTACGTAAACCGGGATGAAGGTTTCATCCCACAGGGAGGGCTCGATCATGGCCATGTTAAGTTTTGAAAAAAAATATCGCGTACGGGGTGGCACCCTGTTGGGTGGTGACCTGTTCGATTTTTGGGTCGGCCCTTTCTACGTCGGATTCTTCGGTATCAGCACGATTTTTTTCGCGTTCCTCGGCACTGCGCTGATCTTGTGGGGCGCGTCGCAGGGACCGACCTGGAATATCTGGCAAATTAATATCGCACCGCCCGACCTCTCGTACGGATTACGTGCTGCGCCGCTCATGGAAGGCGGTCTGTGGCAGTTGATTACGATCTGCGCGATCGGTGCCTTTGGTTCATGGGCGCTGCGCGAGGTCGAGATCTGCCGCAAGCTCGGTATGGGACTGCATGTGCCGTTCGCGTTCTCTGTCGCGATTCTGGCCTACGTGACGCTGAACGTGATTCGCCCGATCCTGATGGGTGCATGGGGACACGGTTTCCCGTACGGGATATTCAGTCACCTCGACTGGGTCTCTAATACCGGTTATCAATACCTGCATTTCCACTACAACCCGGCGCACATGATCGCGATCTCGTTCTTCTTCGCGACGGCGCTGGCATTGTCCATGCACGGCGGCCTCGTGCTGTCGTCAACGAATCCGGCACGCGGCGAAGTCGTCAAGACACCGGAGCATGAAGATACCTACTTCCGCGATCTGGTCGGCTACTCGGTCGGCACGCTGGGCATCCATCGTCTGGGCCTGTTCCTCGCGCTCGCGGCGGTGCTGTTCTCGGCACTGTGCATCGTTATCTCGGGACCGTTCTGGAGCCGTGGCTGGCCAGAGTGGTGGACCTGGTGGCTGAACATGCCGATCTGGAACCGATAAGGAGAGCACGATGGCTGAATACCAAAACTTGTTCACCGCCGTGCAGGTCACCGGACCACTGCACGATGGTGTGCCTCAAGATAAACCTGCGCTGTCGCGTAGCGGCAAGCCCTTCCTGTTGCACATTGCCGGTCGTCTGGGTAATGCGCAGATCGGACCGATCTATCTCGGCGTGCTTGGCACGATGTCGCTGATGTTCGGTTTGTTTGCCTTCACCATCATCGGCATGAACATGCTGGCGTCGGTGAACTGGGATCCGATCCAATTTATTCGCCAGCTGTTCTGGCTTGCGCTGGAGCCGCCGGCACCCGAGAACGGTCTGAAATTCGCGCCGCTGAATCAGGGCGGATGGTGGCAGATCACGGGCTTGTTCCTGACTATCTCTGTGTTGCTGTGGTGGGCCAATGTCTATCGTCGCGCACGTGCGCTGCAGATGGGCACGCATGTCGCGTGGGCATTCGCTGCGGCGATCTGGCTGTTCCTGGTGCTGGGTCTGATTCGTCCGGTGCTCATGGGCAGCTGGGGTGAGGCAGTGCCTTTCGGCATCTTCCCGCACCTTGACTGGACCGCGGCGTTCTCGCTGCGCTACGGCAATCTGTTCTATAACCCGTTCCACGCGCTATCGATCGCTTTCCTGTATGGCTCGGCGCTGCTGTTCGCGATGCACGGTGCAACGATTCTCGCGGTAGGTCGCTACGGCG
>CAZXRS010000302.1:0-2517 GCA_964642635.1 uncultured Bifidobacterium sp.
TGAGTCCAGCAAAGTGCAGCATCGCCGGCCAGAACAGTGTATGGAAATAGGTGATGTCCTTGCCAATGAAGTGATACTGCTCAGTGGCGGGGTCTGCCATGAAGGCTTCATAGTCACGACCCGTCTTATCGAAGTAGTTCTTTAGCGATGCCAGATAGCCGATCGGCGCGTCCAGCCACACATAAAAATATTTGCCTGGCGCATCCGGTATGTCGATGCCGAAGTAAGGCGAATCGCGGCTGATATCCCAGTCACCAAGGCCGCTGTCACTGTCGAGCCACTCACGTGCCTTGTTAGCAACCTCCGGTTGCAGCCGGTTTGGATCGAGCGCCCAGCTGCGCAGAAATTCCACGCATTTCGGATCGGACAGCTGGAAGAAATAATGCTCCGAAGTTTTCATGACCGGCGTCGCGCCGGTCAGGGTCGAGTACGGGTGCTTCAGATCGGTCGGTGCGTATACCGCGCTACAGACCTCGCAGGAATCGCCATACTGATCTTTTGCCCCGCACTTCGGGCACTCGCCCTTGATGTAGCGATCCGGCAGGAACATGTTCTTCACCGGATCGTAAAACTGCTCGATGGTCTTGGTGGTGATGAGCTTTGCGTCATCGCGCAGGCGCTTGTAGATCGTTTGCGAGCGCTCGACGTTTTCCGGGCTGTCGGTTGAGTGCCAGTTATCGAAAGCGATGTGGAAGCCGTCTAGATACTGCTTGCGGCCGGCGGCGATATTCGCAACGAAGGCTTGCGGCGTCACGCCAGCTTTCTCGGCTGCGATCATGATCGGCGCGCCGTGTGCGTCATCTGCTCCAACAAAATTCACTTCATGACCGCGCATGCGCATGAAGCGCACCCAAATGTCAGCCTGGATGTATTCCATGATGTGGCCGATGTGGAACGCGCCGTTCGCGTAGGGAAGCGCGGTGGTCACGAACAGCTTGCGGGGCGACGGGTGGTGTGCGGAGTGGCTCATTGCCGGGTGGGACCGAATTAGGTAAACCGAGATTTTATCAGTGCGGGCCCAGGCCAGTGCCAGCGGCTAAAATAGCGGTTTTCCCGTGATGCAGAACCGTTTCATGACCGTCCGCACCCGATTCGCCCCCAGTCCCACTGGCTACCTCCATCTTGGCGGCGCTCGTACCGCCTTGTTCGCTTGGGCCTATGCCCGTCGTTTTGGCGGTACCTTCATCCTGCGCGTTGAAGACACCGACCTCGAGCGCTCGACCCCAGAGGCGGTGCAGGCCATCATCGACGGCATGCAGTGGCTGGGCCTGAACCATGATGAAGGTCCGTTCTACCAGATGAAGCGGATGGATCGCTACCGCGAGGTGATCGCGCAGATGCTGAAAGACGGCTCCGCTTATCACTGCTATTGCTCGCCAGATGAAGTCGAGGCCATGCGAGAGCGGCAGCGTGCAGCGGGCGAGAAGCCGCGCTATGACGGTACCTGGCGACCGGAGCCGGGCAAGGCGCTGCCGGCCATCCCTGAAGGCATCAAGCCGGTGGTGCGTTTTCGTAATCCGCTCGACGGAGACGTGAGCTGGGACGATGCGGTCAAGGGCACGATCACGATTTCCAATCGGGAGATGGATGATCTCGTGATCGCGCGTCCGGACGGCACACCGACCTACAATTTCTGCGTGGTGGTCGATGACTGGGATATGAAGATCACGCATGTTATTCGTGGCGATGACCACGTGAACAACACGCCGCGCCAGATCAATATTCTGAAGGCACTCGGCGGCGAATTACCCATCTACGGCCATGTACCGATGATTCTCGGTGCGGATGGCGAGAAGCTGTCCAAGCGGCATGGTGCGGTGAGTGTGATGGAGTATCCGGCGCAGGGCTATCTGCCCGAGGCGATGCTGAATTATCTCGCGCGACTGGGATGGAGTCATGGCGATGACGAGATTTTCAGTATGGAACAGTTTTGTCAGTGGTTCGATCTTGATCATCTGACGAAGTCTCCGGCGCAGTTCAATCCGGAGAAGCTGGCCTGGCTGAATAACCATTACATCAAACTAGCAGACAATCAACGACTGGCTCAGCTCGCCTTGCCAGAGCTCGAGCGAGATGGCGCAAAATTCGACGGCGCACCGCCGCTCGAAGAAGTCATCGCTCTGCTCAAAGATCGCACGAATACGGTGAATGAGCTCGCTGATGCCGCGATGCTGTTCTACCGCGAGCCGAAGCCGGATCCGGCGCTCGTTGCGCAGCACCTGACCGATGCGGCGCGTGCGGCGCTGTCGCAGTTTGCCGCTGCGGCTAAAACCACTGAGTGGACCAAGGAAGCCATTTCAGCGCTCATGAAGCAGGTGTTGGCCGACCATCAGATGAAGATGCCTCAGCTGGCGATGCCGCTACGCCTGGCCGTTACCGGCCAGCTGCAAACACCTTCGGTGGATGCGGTGCTGCAGCTGTTCGGGCGTGATTTGGTGCTGGCGCGGGTGGCCCCCTACGTGTAAAAATATTTCCCCGCCGGGATTTACACGTCAGTAAGGAATTGGCTATAATCCC
>CAZXRS010000303.1:0-2479 GCA_964642635.1 uncultured Bifidobacterium sp.
ACTTCGAGAAAAAGCGAGTAAAGTGGCGGACTTTGCTGTCCTGAATCCAGTACGATGAAGCGTCCCGCAACTAAACACCGCAAGCCACAATTCGCACCGATCACGCTCTCCGAGCACGATGGCGTGCGCTACCTGCATTTCGGCACGGAGTGGGTGCAAGGCGCGATGCGGGTACGCAAGCCAGACTGGATCGAGCTCGAGTACGCGCAGCAGATGATGTCCTGGATGCTATTTCTCGACCAGCCGCGCCGCATTGCGCAGCTTGGCCTCGGTACTGCCGCGCTCACCAAGTTCTGCTACAACGCCTATCCGGAAGCTCACATTACTGCGGTCGAACTGAATCCGAATGTGATCGATGTCTGCTACTCGATGTTTCATCTGCCTTCAGATGACGAAAGATTGCAGGTGCTGCAGATGGATGCCGAGTTATTCGTGAATGATCCGGCCAATCGCCGTTCGCTGGATGTTCTGCAGATTGATCTGTATGACGCGACCGCGCGCGGTCCGGTACTTGATTCGCCAGAGTTCTATCAGGCGTGCGCACGTTGTCTGTCGGATGATGGTATTGCGACGATCAATCTGTTTGGCGACCATCCCAGCTTCAAGAAAAATATGCCGGCAATCTGCAGCGGTTTCGACCACGTACTGACGCTGCCCGAGGTACACGAAGGGAACGTGGTGGTGCTCGCGTTTAAATCCGAGCCCGAGTTCGATTTTGCAGATTTGTATCAGCGCGCAGCAGTGATCAAAGCAATGAGCAAGCTGCCCGCCCGGTCGTGGGTCAACGGCATCAAGTCCGCCGTGGGCGCTAGCGGCTGAGTGTAGCGAGCAAATCTGCGACGGTGGGATACCTGAGACGCGCGCCCAGTTCCTGCTTCATTCTGTCGTTCATCATGCGTCGCGACTCCGACATGAAGGACAACAGCATCGGCGACACCTGCGTTGCCAGTTCGGCGCGTGGTAGCCGCGGTGGATGCGGCAAGTTGAAGGCATCCGCGACCGCGTCGAAATACTCCCCCATCTTCAAATCCGAATCATCGACCGTGTGATACACACGCTGCGGCGCGCTCCGGTAGATGGCCAGCAGGATGATCTGTGCCAGATCATCCGCATGAATATGGTTGGTATACACATCGTCCTCGGAGCGAAGCGCCGGGGTGCCCTGCCGCAGCCGGTCCACCGGCAGCCGGTCGGCTGCGTAGATGCCGGGTACGCGCAGAATCGCCAGCCGCGCATGCGCGCGCCTTGCCCAGGCCCGCAATACCCGCTCCGCATCAACGCGCCGCAGCGCACGGGCATTCTTTGGTGCCACCGGCCGCGTCTCGTCAATGAACGCGCCGCCGCAATCGCCATAGACGCCGGTCGTGCTGACGTAAACGAGGCTACCGCCTCGGGGTAAAATGCTGACTAAATTGCGCGTGCGGCGGTCGGTTTGACCGTCGGACGGCGGTGGCGCGAGGTGCACGACCATGTCGGCCAGTCCGCGCAGTCGATGCAGGCTGTCGCGCTGGTCGAGATTGGCGACGATGGCTGTGGCACCCGACGCACGAAGCTCGGCCACTCGCTGCGGCTGGCTGGTGACGGCAAATACGCGAAAGCGGTCGCACAGCAGCGGCAGCAGCCGCATGCCGACATCGCCGCAACCAATAATCAGCACGCGCGGCTGACGCAATATGTTCAAACTTTTCATTCGCGAGATTGTATGACGTTCCAGGTAAGCGTTACGCCAAGTGGCCGGCAGTTCGGCTGCGAGGCCGATGAAACCGTGCTGGCAGCCGCCATGCGGGCCGGCGTAAATCTGCCTTATGGCTGCAAGAACGGCGCCTGCGGCAGTTGCAAGGGCAAGCTGGTGTCCGGCAGCGTTGAGCTGGGCCTGCATCAGGAGCGGGCGCTGTCTGCCGACGAGAAAGCGGCCGGTCAAACACTGTTCTGCTGTGCGAAGCCACAGTCGGATATCACCATCGAAGCGCGCGAGGTGCTAGGCGCTGGTGAATTCCCTATTAAGAAAGTCCCCGTACGCGTAGCGAAACTCGACCGCGTGGCGGACGATGTGATGATCATGTCGCTGCAGCTGCCGGCGACCGAGCGCATGCAGTACAAAGCGGGACAGTATGTCGAATTCCTGCTGAAGGACGGCAAGCGCCGCGCGTATAGCATCGCAACGCCACCGCATGCCGATGAGCAGCTGACGCTGCACATCCGCCACATGCCGGGCGGCCTGTTCACCGATCACGTCTTCGGTGCCATGAAAGAGAAAGACATCCTGCGCTTCGAGGGTCCACTGGGCACTTTCTTCCTGAGAGAAGACTCCGCCAAACCGATGGTGATGCTCGCCTCTGGCACGGGCTTTGCGCCGATCAAGGCCATTATCGAGCAGTGGGCGCATGCGAAATCTACGCGGCCGGTTGTACTGTACTGGGGCGGACGTCGCCCGAAAGACTTGTACATGCACGCGCTGTGTGAATCGTGGGCGAAAACA
>CAZXRS010000304.1:0-2477 GCA_964642635.1 uncultured Bifidobacterium sp.
TACAAGTGATCGATGCGATCGGTATTGAACAATGACGTGCGGCGCTTGATGCCGTGAACGATGTAGCCCTTCTTCAGGAGGAATTCCGCGAGATAGGCACCATCCTGACCGGTGATGCCGGTAATCAGTGCGACTTTAGGTTGAGTGCTCATTAATAACTTTCCAAAGAATCAGTTGCTGTATTCAGTTTTGTGTACGGTGTCACTGGTGCGCAGGAGCGCGGCCATAAGTATCTTCGAAGCGGACGATGTCATCCTCGCCAAGGTAGCTTCCCGATTGCACCTCAATAATCTCGAGCATGGTCTTGCCGGGATTGCGCAGTCGGTGTTTGACACCTAGCGGAATGTACGTCGACTCGTTCTCTGCGATGAGCATCACCTTGTCGCCGTTGGTCACCTCGGCGGTACCATTCACCACAATCCAGTGTTCGGCGCGATGATGATGCATCTGCAAGCTCAGCGAAGCCCCAGGGTTCACGCCAATGCGTTTCACCTGGAAGCGCTCACCCAAGTCGATGCTGTCATACCAGCCCCAGGGGCGCGCGACACGGCGGTGGGTAGTGGCTTGTGGATAGCCGTCAGTCTTTAGCTGTTCTACCGCTTGCTTCACACGCTCTGCATGGTCTTTAGCGACGACCAGCAGCGCATCAGGCGTATCAACGATAAGCAGGTTCTTGGTGCCGATTGCAACCACAGGTCGCGAAGATGCGTTGACGTAGGTATCACTGGCTTCCATCAGCATCGCGTGGCCTTCAACGCGATTACCCTGCGCATCCGATGGCGTTAAATCAGCAACAGCGTTCCAGCTACCCACATCACTCCATTGGCCGGCGAATGGCACAACTGCGACCTTGGTAAAATGCTCCATGACCGCGTAATCGATGGATTCGCTGCGACAGCTAAGGAAGGTTTCGGTCGCTGGGCGAACGAAGCTGCCGTCTCGGCTAGCGCCGCTCATCGCCGCTTCACAAGAGGCCAAGATGTCTGATGCGTGCGCAGAAAGTGCTGACTTCAGCGTTGCGGCGCTGCAGAGGAAGATGCCGGCGTTCCAAAGATGGTCACCCGACAGCAGCAGCTGCTGTGCAAGCTCAGCTTTGGGCTTCTCGACGAAGCGTTTCACCGATCTTGCATGCCCATCTGCAAGCTTATCGCCTTGCTGGATGTAGCCGTAGGCGGTGCTGGGGAATGTTGGGTTCACGCCGAAGGTGACGATAGCCCCAGCCAGGGCCGCGGGCACGCCAGCCTGAATCGTTGAAAGGAAGGCCTTTGCATCCGGAATGTAGTGGTCTGCAGGCAAAAACAGCAGAAGCTGTTCCGGTGCAGACATCAGCGCGGCGCATGCCATCGCAGCCGCGGTATTGCGACCGGCAGGTTCGAGCAGCTGCTCGCCATTTACACCAGCCAGCGCCAGCGCTTCTTGAACGAAGAAACGATGTTCATTATTGGCAATGCAGAGCGCTGGGCCAAGCGCCGCCACACGTTCTAGCGTCGCCTGCAGCAGGCTCTTGCCACCAATAAGGGGTGCGAACTGCTTGGGCAAGGCTTCGCGGCTGAGCGGCCAAAGGCGGGTGCCAGAGCCGCCGCACAAAATCACTGGTTTGATGACTAAATCACTCATTTGTGAGAAATAAACAATTCATTCGCAAAGACGCATTAAACGACTGGTGGAACATCGTCCACTCATTCCGATTGAATCAATCGCTGGAAAAGATTGACTTAAAGTATTGAATCGTATGCTTCAGCCCATCTTCCAGTGGCACTGTTGGTGCCCAGTCCAACTTTTCTTTTGCCAGGCTGATGTCCGGTCTGCGTTGCTTCGGATCGTCCTGAGGAAGTGGCATGTGAACAAGCTTTGATTTACTTCCCGTCAGTTTCAGTACTAGTTCGGCGAGTTCAATCATTGTGAATTCGCCGGGATTGCCGATGTTGACCGGGCCGGTGAAATCAGGGCCAGTATTCATAAGCTTCATCATGCCTTCTATCAGATCGTCTGCGTAGCAGAAGCTGCGGGTCTGACTGCCGTCGCCGTAGATAGTAATGTCTTCACCCCGTAATGCTTGCATGATGAAGTTGCTGACAACCCGTCCGTCATTTGGGTGCATGCGGGGGCCATACGTATTGAAGATACGCATAACCTTGATATCGAGTTTGTGCTGGCGATGGTAGTCGAAGAAAAGTGTCTCGGCGCAGCGCTTTCCTTCGTCGTAGCAGGAGCGAATGCCGATAGGGTTCACTCTGCCCCAATACTCCTCGGGCTGGGGATGAACTTCGGGGTCACCGTAGACCTCGCTCGTTGAAGCCTGAAGAATTTTCGCTCGCACACGCTTCGCAAGCCCCAGCATATTGATTGCGCCGTGGACGCTGGTCTTGGTAGTTTGAACCGGATCGAACTGATAATGAACAGGACTGGCAGGACAAGCTAGGTTATAAATTTCATCCACTTCCACGTACAGTGGAAACGTGACGTCGTGCCGCATC
>CAZXRS010000305.1:0-2461 GCA_964642635.1 uncultured Bifidobacterium sp.
GCGGCATCGTGGAAGCCGTTCATGAAATCGAAAAGCAGCGCCAGCGCGATCAGCAGCGCTAGCGTATAGATACTAATTTGTAGAGTCTGCATGAGTCAGGCGATCCCGGTTGGTATGGCTCAGGCGTTCTCGACGATGATGCCTTCGACAATATTGGCGACATCCTCGCAGCGATCCGTCACGCTCTCGAGAATCTCGTAGATCGCCTTCAACTTGATCAGGTTACGAACATCGGGTTCTTCGCGGAACAGCTTGGACATCGCCGCACGCATCACGTGGTCGGCATCGGATTCGAGTTTGTCGATCTCTGAGCAGATCGCCAAAATCTCTCGCGTGTTGTCCATATTGTGCAGAAGTGAGACTGCAGCCAGCACCTTTTCACAGCAAGCCTGGCACAACTCAGCCAGACGCTTGGCTTCGGGAGTGATTGCCTTGATGTCATACAGCGAAATCGTCTGTGCCGCGTCTTCCATCAGATCAAGGATGTCATCCATACGCGTGATGAGTTGGTGAATGTCGTCGCGGTCGATCGGTGTGATGAAAGATTTGTGCAGCAAGTCAAGCGCAGCATAGGTGACCTTATCCGCCTGTTTTTCGACGGATTCAATGGCATGTACGCGATGCTCAAGATCATCGAAGTTAGTCATTAGCGCGACCATTTCTTTGCTACCCTTCACGCACAATTCACCGTGCTGAATGAAATAATCAAAAAACTTGCCTTCGGTCGGCATCAATCGTCCGAACATGCTTCTCTCCTTGCCGTGTTGGGGTGTATTGCTGTGTAAATTTACTCGCCGGAGCCGTACACCGGCGCAGCACCGGTGTAATTCTCGAATTTCGTGAAAGCACCCAGGAATGTCATTCGTACCGCCCCGATCGGGCCGTTACGCTGTTTGCCGATAATGATTTCGGCCGTACCTTTGTCCGGGGAGTCGGGGTTATAGACCTCGTCACGATAGATAAACAGAATCAGATCTGCATCTTGTTCGATGGCGCCCGATTCACGAAGGTCAGACATCACTGGCCGCTTATTTGGCCGCTGTTCTAGCGAACGATTTAACTGTGACAACGCAATCACTGGGCAACCCAGTTCTTTAGCGAGGCCTTTCAGGTTGCGCGATATTTCGGAAATCTCTGTCGCGCGGTTTTCGCCTGGGGAGTTTGCCGACATCAGCTGCAAATAATCGACGATGATCAGCCCCAGTTTGCCGCACTGACGCGAGAGACGCCGCGAGCGGGCGCGCAACTCTATTGATGACAGCGCGGGCGTTTCGTCGATAAAAATCTGTGCATCATTCATCTTCTGAATCGCGTGCGTGAGACGTGGCCAATCCTCATCATTCAGACGACCGGTACGCAGCCGGTGCTGATCGAGGCGACCAACCGAACCAAGCATACGCATGGCCAGCTGCGATCCACCCATCTCCATCGAGAAGATGGCCACCGGCAGGCCACTTTCGATCGCGACGTTCTCACCGATATTCACAGAAAACGCAGTCTTACCCATCGACGGACGACCGGCCACGATCACCAGATCGCCAGGCTGCAAGCCGGAAGTCATTCGATCGAGATCCGTCATCCCGGTCGGCACACCGGTAATGTCGCTGGCTGAATCGCGGTTATACAGTTCGTCGATGCGCTCGACGACTTGCGTCAACAAGGGCTGGATTTCCACGAACCCTTGCGATCCGCGCGCGCCCTCTTCCGCGATCGCGAAAATCTTGGACTCGGCCTCGTCCAGCATCTGCTTGACTTCGCGGCCCTGCGGGTTGAAGGCATTGCCGGCAATCTCGTCAGAGACCGAGATCAGTTTTCGAAGTACGCCACGGTCGCGCACGATCTCCGCATAGCGCCGGATATTGGCCGCCGATGGCGTGTTCTGCGCCAGCGCATTCAGATAAGAGAGTCCGCCGACTTCTTCGGCCTTTGCCGCCGAGGATAGGGATTCAAAGACGGTAATAACATCCGCCGGGCGCGAGGCACTGATCAGCTTAACGATGTGCTGAAAGATCAGCCGGTGGTCAAAACGATAAAAATCTTCAGCGCTGACAAAGTCGGCAATGCGGTCATAGGCCGAATTGTCCAGCATCAGGCCGCCCAGCACGGATTGCTCCGCCTCGATGGAATGCGGGGGTATGCGCAGTGATTCGAGCTGAGGATCGGACCGGTCGTTCATGGGCGGGGATTATACCCGTTACCCATAGGCACCAATGACCGAACTATCCATTCTGATAAGTATTTCGACCAAGGCTCCCGGAAACGCTCGCCAGAAAATAACTGACTCAAAAGTCGGTTAAAATTCCGGCCACTCCGCTGCTCATTTGCCCCCCAGAAAATCAATCATGGCCACCCCTGCTTCCCCCACCCCCGGACGACCCTCACAAGCATCGCCAGCCGGGCGCAACAGCAGCCCTCTCCGGCACAAGCTGAGCATCCGGTGGGTGGTTGTACTGATAGCCAC
>CAZXRS010000306.1:0-2459 GCA_964642635.1 uncultured Bifidobacterium sp.
CATCCAGGATTTTTTTCATGGTTGCCTGTTGGGCAATCTCGATGTCGCTTTGCATGGTGATTCCTGATGATTTTTTTATAGATGGGGGGAAGGTCATTGGCGCCGCAGCAGCCTGCAGCGGCGCCATCCAACGTTGGCTGAGAGTTTAGGTGACGAGGTGTTGCGGCTTACCGCCGATGAATGCCTCGCAGTTATCGATCAACTGGTCTGCAAGGAATTGCATGGCGCCATCGGAAGCCCAGGCAACGTGTGGCGTCAGAATGAAGTTCGGCATCCGCAATTCAAGCAGTGGATTACCTTCCTTCGGCGGCTCCTTGGTCAGTACGTCAAAGCCAGCGCCAGCGATTAAGCCGGTTTCAAGCGCCGTCTTCAGTGCGGCTTCATCGACCAGGCCACCGCGCGCGGTGTTGATCAGAATCGCGCTGCGCTTCATCTTTTTGAATTGCTCCAGCCCGATGAAGTTACGCGACGCCGGTGTCAGCGGGCAGTGCAGCGAGATGATGTCCGATTCAGCAAAGACCGTATCCGGATCGCTGAACTCAACCCCCGGCGCCTTCGGCGGCGGGTGATCGGCGAACAGCACGCGCATACCGAGCGCGCGCGCGATGACAGCGGTCGCTTGTCCAAGCGCACCTTCACCGAAGATACCGAGCGTGCTGCCATGCAGGTCTGCAATCGGATGATCGAAGAAGCAGAACTGATCCTGCGCCTGCCAGCGACCGCGCAACACATCCTCACGATAAGCGATGAGATTGCGACGCAGTGCAAAGATCATTGCGAACGTATGCTCGGGCACCGTGTGCACCGCATAGTTGCGGATGTTGGCCACTGCGACGCCACGCTCACGGCAGGCATCGATGTCGATCACGTCATAGCCGGTGGCAGCCACCGCGATCATTTTCAGATGGGGTAGTTTCTCCAGCGTCGCGCGCCTGATCGGTACCTTGTTAGTGATCGCGATAGTGGCGCCGGAAAGCCGCTGTGCTACCTCGGCTTCCGGCGTCTGCGCATGCTCTTCCCACTCATGCGGGAAGGCAGGGCGCCTGACATTAGCCTTTAACGACTGCCGATCGAGGAAGACTATGCGTTCCATGCGATTCCTTTTGGTCGTTAGTCATTCCGCGCTCGAGCAGGCCGGAGGGAGGAGTGTTATTGCGCCAGTATTCGCCAGCAGCGGCAACGCCGCTGCCCGGAGTTACTGCAACGCCGCAGTCGAGCATTGCCATTTCAGCGCCGGCGATTGCCGCCATCAGGTGAACTTCGTTCATGTCGCCCAGATGGCCGATGCGGAACAGCTTTCCAGCGACTTTCGACAGGCCAGCACCGAGCGATACGTTGTAGCGGTTGAATGCGCGTGCGATGACGTCAGCGCCGTTCACGCCTTCCGGCACCATCACCGCTGATACGGTATCCGAGTACCACTTCGCTTCTTTTGCGCACAGCTTCAGACCCCAGCCTTTGGTCACTGCGGCGCGTACGCCTTCGGCCAGGTAGTGGTGACGTGCGACGATATTGTCCAGACCTTCTTCGTCGATCATCTTCAGCGACTCGACCAGGCCATACATCAGCGACAGTGCCGGCGTGTACGGGAAATAGCCATTAGCGTTTTGCGCCAGCATATCGTTCAGATCGAAATAGGCACGCTTCAGTTGTGCGGTGTGACGCATTTCCAGTGCCTTCGGGCTAGCACACAGAATGCCGAGACCTGCAGGCAACATCAGGCCTTTTTGCGAACCCGACACGGCCATGTCTACGCCCCAGTCGTCGAATCGGAAATCGATCGAGCCCAGCGACGACACGCAGTCGACGAACAGCATGGCCGGATGCTTCGCCTCGTCGAGTGCTTCGCGCACACCGGCGATGTCCGAGGTCACACCCGTGGCAGTCTCGTTATGGCAAGCCAGCACAGCCTTGATCTGATGAGCCGTATCAGCTTTCAGCGTGTCGGTAATTTGTTGCAGCGGCACGCCAGTGCCCCAGTCGCAGTCGATCACTTGCACGTCGAGACCGAGCTTGGTGCACATATCGATCCAAAGATGGCTGAATTGGCCGAAGCGCGCCGCGAGCACGCGATCGCCAGGCGACAGCGTATTCGTGACCGCAGCTTCCCAGCAGCCAGTGCCCGACGAAGGGAAAATGAACGGCGTACCCTGCTCGGTGCGGAAGACTCGCTTCAGCCCCGGCATCAGCGCGCGCGTCAGCTCAGGGAATTTGGGTGAGCGATGGTCTTCCATCGACACCATCATTGCGCGCATGACGCGGTCAGGGATATTGGTCGGTCCGGGGACAAACAGGAAATTACGTCCAGCCATGATGTTCTCCTTCGTTATCTTTGCAGGGGTCGGTGCATCTTGATGGCCGCCTCTTCTGTGGAGGCGTGCCGCATTCGAATCAGCTTGCGTAGACCGGGAATGCGTCGGTCAGTTTCTTGACCTCAGCCTTCACGCGCTCGATATTGG
>CAZXRS010000307.1:0-2446 GCA_964642635.1 uncultured Bifidobacterium sp.
AATCGTTTTACCGGCTGGGTCGATGTCGACCTGACCGACAAGGGTATCGCCGAAGCGCGCGAAGCCGGACGCATCCTGAAAGAAGCAGGCTTCAGCTTTGATCTGACTTACACCTCCGTCTTGAAGCGCGCGATCCGCACGCTGTGGCTGGCACTCGATGAGATGGATCTGATGTGGCTGCCGACTGTGCACAGCTGGCGCCTGAATGAGCGCCACTATGGCGCGCTGCAAGGGCTAGACAAAGCCGAGACCGCCGCGAAATATGGCGATGAGCAGGTGCTAATCTGGCGCCGCAGCTATGACACGCCGCCGATGCCGCTGGATGCCAGCGACCCGCGCACCTCGTACAACGATCCGCGCTACGCAGCGCTCAAGCGCGAAGAAATCCCGCTGGCCGAGTGCCTGAAGGACACCGTTGCGCGCGTTATCCCGTACTGGAATTCAGAAATCGCACCCGCCATTCGTGCGGGCAAGCAGATTCTGGTCTCCGCGCACGGCAACAGCCTGCGCGCGCTGATTAAGCATCTGGATGGCATCAGCGATCAGGACATCGTCGGACTCAATATTCCTAATGGGCAGCCGTTGGTATATGAGCTGGACGCGGATCTGACACCGATACGAAGCTACTACCTCGGCGACACTGCTGCCATTGAAGCGGCGATCAAGGCCGTCGCGAATCAGGGCAAGGCGAAATAACCGTCATGTCGGCCAATCGCTTTCTGCTCAGCACTGTGCTGGTTTCGCTATGGGGAGCACTGTGCCTGAGCTTACCGGCTGCGCAGGCCATCGAATCGCCGAAATCCACCGAACGCGCGCGACAGAAGCAACAGGCCGAGCAGGAACGTGCGGAACTCCGGAAGAAGCTCGACGGTCTAAAGGCCGACATTGCGAAGACTGAAAAGGCGCACGGCCACGCAGCCGATTCACTGGCAGCGTCGGAGAAAGCGATATCGAACGCAAATCGCTCACTGCGCGAGCTCGCCAATGAGCAGCGTCGTACCGAACAAAAGCTGCAAGCGCTGGCAAAAGATCTTCGTCAGCTAGAGACGGCCGTCGCGCAACAGCGTAGGAAGCTGGAGCGCATGCTGCGCGAGCAGTACGAGGCGGGCCACGACGATCGCGTGCGCTTGCTGCTATCGGGTGATAACCCAAACCGCATCGCACGTGAACTGCGCTATCTCGGTTATGTATCCGCCGAACAGGTGAAAGCGATTGATAAGCTGCAGCAAGACATCGCAGCCATCGAAGCCAACAAACTTGATGCTGAAGAGGCGCGTGCTGTACTGGAAGATATCGCTGCCGAGCAGCGCGAACAGAAGGCGCTGCTGGAAAAAGAGAAGGGCAAGCGCAAGGCACTGGTTGCTCAGCTGTCCAACAAGCTGTCCACACAGCGCCGGCAGGCAGGGAATCTCGCGCGTGACGAAGAACGACTGTCTTCACTGGTCGACAAGCTCGCGGTGTTGATCGCGCAGCAGCGCAAAGCCGAAGAAGACGAGGCGAAGCGTCGAGCAAAGGCGAGAGCGGACTCGGCGGCCGCTCGCGAACGGCAGCTTGCGGAAAAATCACGCAGGAACGACAAGGGCAAGGTGGATGCAACGGCCAAGAACGAGCCCGCTGCCAAACCCGCGTCGCGCAAGCAGGAACCGGAACTGGCTGACCTGCCGCCACCCCCCGACGGTGATGCCTTCGCCGCGCTACGCGGCAAGGGCAAACTGCCAGTCAAAGGCGAGCTGACCGCGACCTTTGGTGCCAAGCGTGCGGACGGGCCAAACTGGAAAGGTATTTTTATCAAAGCGGCCGAAGGCAGCGAGGTTCACGCGGCTGGCGCAGGCGAAGTGATCTTCGCTGACTGGATGCGCGGCTTTGGCAACCTGCTCATCGTGGACCATGGCGGCCAGTATCTAAGCATCTACGGTAATAACCAATCACTACTAAAACGCCCCGGCGATCGGGTGAAAACCGGTGAATTGATCGCCACAGTCGGCAATAGCGGCGGCAATGAACATTCGGGTTTATACTTCGAGCTCCGACATCAGGGACGGGCAATCGATCCCCTCTCGTGGATCAACAGGTGAGGCATGGGCAGCAAACTAAAAAATCTCGGACTGGTAGGCTTGGGACTGGTCGCCGGCATGGCCGGATCGATGCAGTTCGACGCACTCGCGCAGCGTAACTCCGGCGCGCCGCTACCTGTCGAAGAGCTGCGCACGCTCGCCGATGTGTTCGGACTGATCAAATCCGATTATGTAGAGCCGGTCGAAGACAAGAAACTGCTGACCGAGGCGATCTCGGGCATGGTGGCGTCGCTCGACCCGCACTCGGCCTTCCTCGACAAGAAAGCTTTCAAGGAACTGCGCGAAGGCACCCAGGGCAAATTTGTCGGCCTCGGCATTGAGGTCGGTATGGAAGATGGCTACGTCAAGGTCATTTCGCCCATCGAGGACTC
>CAZXRS010000308.1:0-2429 GCA_964642635.1 uncultured Bifidobacterium sp.
GCTGAGAACAAGCCGCCAAAGGCCTACCGCGAAATCTTCCAGATCCTCAAGTCGCTGCAGGCGTCCGTATCAAACAACCCCATTGAAGACCACGATGAAGAAGACGAGGACGCATCCTGACGAATTGATCATCGGTCTGGTATCGATATCAGACCGCGCATCAAGCGGCGTCTACGAAGACCAAGGTGTGCCTGCGCTGCGCGACTGGTTCGCACAGGCGCTGACCAGCCCCTGGCAAATGGAGACCCGCCTGATTCCGGACGAGCAGGCATTGATATCTTCCACGCTGATCGAGCTGGTCGACGATGTCGGCTGCGATCTGGTACTGACCACCGGTGGCACCGGCCCCGCACGGCGCGACGTGACACCCGAAGCAACGCTGGCCGTCGCCACCAAAGAAATGCCGGGCTTCGGCGAGCAGATGCGGCAGATTAGTCTAAAGTTTGTACCGACCGCAATCTTGTCTCGCCAGGTTGCGGTGATCCGCGAGACTGCCGATCATGCGGCGCTGATCATGAACCTACCGGGCCAGCCGAAATCCATCCGCGAGACACTGGAAGGACTGAAGGATGCCTCCGGCGCATCGCTGGTGTCCGGCATCTTTGCGGCGGTGCCGTACTGTATCGATCTGATCGGCGGCCCCTATATCGAAACAAACGATGCGGTGTGCAAAGCCTTCCGCCCCAAATCAGCTATCCGACAAAAATAAAGCGAGCGAGTATGAGTGCCCTGCCCCTGCTGGAAACCATCGAGGTCGAGACCTCTGAACAAGCAACAGCCGCTGTAATCTGGATGCACGGCCTCGGCGCTGACGGTAATGACTTCGTACCTATCGTGCGCGAACTCGATCTGCGTGGTTGCCCCGGCATACGCTTCGTATTCCCGCATGCGGACACGATGCCAGTGACCATTAATAATGGCTATGTAATGCGAGCGTGGTACGACATTCTGGGCATGGATCTGGTGCGGCGTGAAGACGAAAACGGCCTGCGCACGTCACAGGTACGAATTGAAGCACTCATCGCGCGCGAAATCGAGCGCGGCATCGCACCTGAACACATTGTGCTCGCCGGTTTCTCGCAAGGCTGCGCCATGACGCTGCAAACCGGACTGCGCTATTCGAAGCAACTCGCTGGATTGATGTGCCTGTCAGGCTACCTGCCACTTGCCGATAAGATCGCTGATGAGCGTAGCAATGCGAATCAGCACACGCCGATTTTCATGGCGCATGGTCGTGGTGATGGCGTGGTCGTCATCGATCGCGCTGAGGCTTCGCGAGACCGACTGAAGGCGCTTGGCTATGACATCGAATGGCATGAGTATCTGATGCCGCATTCGGTGTGCGCAGAAGAAATTGACGATATCAGCGGCTGGTTAAAGCGGATATTGCCATCGACCTGAGAAGGGCATGACCCTTCCAACCACTAAAACTATCTGAATGTAAACACACCATGCGCTCGCTGCTTTGCTTTACTCTGCTGATCTTTATCCTCGGTTCTGCGCAGGCAGCCGGCGACCTCAACTGCACCATCACTGGCGCATCTGAAGTGACGGCTGACGGCAGCCTGAATCCACTCCAAGGCAAAAAGGATTACTACGAGACCGTTGCAGGCGCCGAATTCATCGTTCAACGAGACAGCGGCACGATGATGGGGCGCTTTGTCAACAACACCGGCTACAAGGTGACTGTGGTCGACAAGGGATCGCCGACGAATTCATACAAGGTATTGTCGGTGCGTGGTGGCGGACGCGTGCAGAGTCAATATTTTGAGGTGCGACTGCAAGACAAAAGCGAGAAAAAACCTTTCGTGCTGGTCGCCGCCGAGGTGCTGCACGGTTTCTGCACGCCGTAGTCTGACTTTTCAACAAAGCTTCGCAAACTCATGTAGATGAGAACGGCAGTATCAGTGATGCTGCTCCATCTTCGATCCGAGCTTGGTGTCATGTAGCCTCAGATACACCAGCAATGACACAAAAATACATCCTGTCGCATACCAGTAAAACCCGCTTTCATTGCCCGCCTGCTTGAACGTCAGCGCGACGGCATCAACAGAACCTCCGAACACCGACACCGTCAACGCGTAAGGCAGACCCACACCCAATGCGCGCACCGACGTAGGGAACAGCTCGGCCTTCACAATGCCTGTGATGGCCGTATAACCGGACACAATGACCCACGCTACGCAGATCAAACCGAACGCAACCCAGGCGCTCTTCGTCTGTGACAATAAGGTCAGCAATGGATAAGTACACAGCACGCCCATCACGCCGAACCATAGCAACAGCGGTTTACGCCCGACACGGTCCGAGAGCGCACCATAAAGTGGCTGCAAGAACAAAGCGACCAAGAGATAGCCCAGCACTACCATCGTCACCTGCGCATCATCCAGACCGACCGACAGCTTCAGAAATTTTTGCATATACGTCGT
>CAZXRS010000309.1:0-2388 GCA_964642635.1 uncultured Bifidobacterium sp.
CCTGCTGGCGCGCCAGCATGCCGTCCTGCTCGGAGTCCGACGCATAAAAACGCACCGACAACTTACTGATCAGATGACCTTCGCGCGTGACCAGCGTCGCACCCACCGGCAGCTTGGCGCGATCAGCCAGGGCTGCGGAGGCATCCTCCGCGATAAACACATTGTGTAACCAGTCCTGCATGAGTGCGCGCAGACCGGGATCATCGACCTTCATCATCGTGATCAGCGGCTTCAGACCTGAGGGCGCATTGTCCGACGGTGAGTTAGTGCCGCTCAGCGAGTACAACGACAGCTTGGCCGGTGGCGCATCGCTGAAGAAAGCTTTCGCCCAATCCAGATTAGAGACTTCCAAGGCGCCGGTGCGCTCACGCAGCACTGATTCCAGCGCGGTTTCCCAGCCCTGCTCAATCGACAGCTTCTGCCAGAGCCTGG
Organism: uncultured Bifidobacterium sp.; assembly: GCA_964642635.1. GTDB lineage: Bacteria > Pseudomonadota > Gammaproteobacteria > Burkholderiales > Burkholderiaceae_D > Pernthalerella. The sequence continues at coordinate 433 of CAZXRS010000309.1, forward strand.
GCAACTTGCCGAGCTCATGCTTATTCAGCCACGGGGCAACTTTGCCTTCAGTTTGCACGTTTTCCTGCAGCTGCCTGAGTGCAGCCAGACGTGCTTCGAGCTGCGCGTGGTTGGCAGTCTCGGTGTTCACTGCTTCCTGCGCATCGCGACGCTCCTGCTCCAGCGTCGGCTGCATGTCACGCGCGCCGGTCAGTTCGGACTGTGCCTGCTCTAGCTGCGCCTGTTTCTCGTCGACCTGAGCTTTCAGGTTATTGAGATGCGTTGTGTCCGGCAGTGACAGCATGTTCTTTTCTTGTGCAAGTCGCTCACGACGCTGCGTAAGACTGGCCAGAATGTTTGAGGCGTTTCGCTGGTGTGCAGACTCAAGCTCAATGCGCTGCTGTACCTGCATGATGCGTGAGCGCGACTCGGTGGTTGCCAGCTGCGCGTTGCGCCAGGCTTCTTCGATCGCTGGCAGCGCTTCCTGACGGCTTTGCATTGCTTGCTGCGCTTCGGCCACACGCATGCCGTGGCCTTCGCGCTCCTGCTCGGCCTGCTGCAACTCATCCTGAAATTGCGTGCTTTGGCGCTGCCACTGCTCGCGCTGTGCGGACAGCGAGTTCAGCTGTGTCTGTAGTCGGGTGCGAGACTCGATCACAAACTTGATTTGCGCCTCGAGGCTGCCGATCTCGGAATTGGTTTGGTACAGCGCCCCCTGAGCCTGATGCATGCGGTCGCCGGCGGCATAGTGCTCCTGCCGCAGGTGCTCGAGCTCGGTTTCGATGTGGCGAAGTTTCGCGGTCTGCTCTTCGAGATCGGTCTGTGTCTTTTCGATATCGCGGAAAAATTTTTGCTGCTCGTTGGCCGCTTCTTTTTTACGTAGCAGCCACAGCAACTTTTGCTTTTCTTCCTGATCGCCTTGCAGCTCGTGATACTTCTGAGCGACTTCAGCTTGCGCCTGAAGCTTTTCAACGTTCACATTCAGTTCACGCAGGATGTCCTCGACGCGCTGCAAGTTCTCGCGCGTATCTTGAAGTCTGTTTTCTGTCTCGCGGCGCCGTTCCTTGTACTTCGACACGCCGGCGGCTTCCTCAAGGAAGATGCGCAATTCTTCCGGACGCGCTTCAATGATGCGCGAGATCATGCCCTGCCCGATGATGGCGTAGGCACGTGGGCCGAGGCCGGTGCCTAAGAAAATGTCTTGAATATCGCGGCGGCGTACCGCCTGATTGTTGATGTAGTAGGTCGATGTGCCATCACGGGTCAGCGTGCGCTTCACCGAAATCTCGGCAAACGAACTCCACTGGCCGGCGGCTTTGCCTGCGCTGTTATCGAATACCAGCTCCACCGATGCGCGCCCAGCTGGCTTACGATTAGTCGTGCCATTAAAAATCACATCCTGCATCGATTCGCCGCGCAGCTCAGATGCCTTTGATTCGCCGAGCACCCAGCGCACCGCGTCGATGATATTGGATTTGCCGCAGCCATTCGGTCCGACCACGCCCACCAACTGGCCGGGGACTTCGAAATTGGTCGGGTCAACGAAGGACTTGAAGCCTGAGAGTTTGATGGAGGTTAACCGCACGTCTTTTCCAACTTAAAAAAAGAGAAACCGGGCGGTCAGCCCGGCAGGTTAGATTCAGAATCGCGCCATCATAACATCGGGGGGATCAGAATCCGAGTTCCCTGAGGGGCAGTTTCTGGACTTGCAACCGTGGGGCCTATCGCAGAGTGGGGGAAAGCCGGGACCCAAACTTGCCATGGAGGCAAAGGTATAATCAGTACCAAGAACTTACAGAAAATAAGCCCACATCTGCCCGTGAACCCCCTGCTCGCCAAACTCCAGCCTTATCCTTTTGAAAAGCTCAAGCAATTATTTGCTAGCGTGACGCCGAACCCGGCTTACGCGCCGATCAGCCTGGGTATTGGCGAGCCCAAGCACCCGACGCCGCCTTTCATTCAAAAAACGCTGGCCGA
>CAZXRS010000310.1:0-2343 GCA_964642635.1 uncultured Bifidobacterium sp.
CAAACAATGTCGATGACAGGATAGCCAGCGCAATCAGCGAGGCGATGACATAAGAAACAAGGCGATTCATCAGCGAATCTCCCGATCACGTGAACCGCGATCACGGCCGCGCTCTACCCTGCCTTCACCCTGTCCCGTTTCACCAACTGACGGCGGCGGAGACTGTACAGGCTGCTGCACGCCGGCAGCAGCTTCGGCTGCGGTCTGTGCGATGAGCTTGTCGAGTGGCAGATAGATCATGCTGTTGTTGTTCTTGGTATCAACCATGATCTTGGTCGTGCTAGAGAAAATCTGTTGCATGGCATCGATGTACAAGCGATCGCGCATCACGCCTGGAGCGCGCTGATACTCAACAAGCACTTTTGAAAAACGCGACGCCTCGCCTTGGGCATTGGCAACTACGCGAGCACGGTAGCCCTCGGATTCCTGCAGCAGACGCGAAGCTGCACCGCGCGCCTTTGGCACGATGTCATTCGCGTAGGCCTGCCCCTCGTTCTTTTGTCGCTCGCGATCCTGGCCAGCCTTGACGGCATCGTCGAATGCGGCTTGCACCTGCTCGGGGGGCTGGACGGCCTGCATTGTTACGTTGGTGACCAGCACACCGATGCTATAGCGGTCAAGAATCTGCTGCATCAAAGTACTGGTGTCGAAGGCCACCTTCTCACGCCCTTCGTACAAAACGAAATCCATCTTCGATTTGCCGACCACTTCGCGGATGGAGGTCTCGGCGACTTGTTTAACTGTCTCTTCCTGATCGCGGTTGCTGAACACCCAAGCCGCCGCATCTTTGAGTCGGTATTGCACCGCAAACTGAATATCGATGATGTTCTCGTCGTCGGTCAGCATCAAGGACTCGCGCGCGAGCTTATTGCGAATGTTGCCGCGATAACCGACTTCGACCGTGCGAACCTGCGACAGATTCACAGTCTCATGGGTTTGAATCGGATAAGGCCAGCGCCAGTTGAAACCGGGCTGAGCCGAGTGACTGTACTTGCCGAAACTGAGCACAATGCCGGTCTGGCCTTCCTGAACAATGAAAAAACCGCTGACCAGCCACAGAAAAAGAATCACCATGGCGACCACTCCGGCGCTGACGCCCGCACCGTGAGCATCGCCCGGGCCACCGGAACCACCGCCGCCGCCGCCCTTGCCACCAAACAAGCGGTTCAGTCGCTGGTTGAAGTCCCGCCATAGTTGATCCAGGTCCGGAGGGCCATCATTGGGACGGCCATTTTGGCGCGGTTCTTGTCCTTCGCCTTCCTGTGAGCCACGTCCCCAACGCGGATCGTTAAGGGAGAACTTCAGGCCGAATTTTTTCCATTTTGATGGGAGCATGCCGTCGCGTTCCGCTTCAGGGTGATGTTTGCGCATATTCGGCGATCGCGCCGCGCAGCAAGTCAATACCAGCACCAGTCTGTGCACTGACAAAAACACGCCGAATTTTATCATATTCATCACGCTCGACCGTGGGCGCCAGCCCCGCAAGATCGATCTTGTTCCATACGAGGATCTGGGGAATATGATCGGCACCAATCTCAGCGAGCACTGCATTTACCTGCTCGATCTGCTCGTCGCGAACCGAGCTAGCAGCGTCGACAACATGCAGTAACAGGTCCGCGTGTACTGTCTCTTCGAGCGTCGCCCGAAAAGCCGCCACCAGTTGGGTAGGAAGCTCACGGATGAAGCCTACGGTATCGGACAATACGATGTTGCCGACTTCGCCCAAGTGGATCCGTCGTGACGTGGTATCCAGTGTCGCGAATAGCTGGTTCGCAGCATAGACACCGGCCTTGGTCATATTGTTGAACAGCGTGGACTTCCCGGCATTGGTATAGCCAACCAAAGAAACCGAGAAGGTATGGCTGCGTTCACGAGCCCGCCGCTGTGTGCTTCGTTGACGCTGAAGCTTGTCGAGCTTGGTGCGCAGCATTTTCACTCGCTCACCGATCAGCCGGCGGTCCGTCTCCAGCTGGGTTTCGCCCGGGCCGCGCAAGCCGATACCGCCCTTTTGTCTCTCGAGGTGGGTCCAGCCACGCACCAGTCGAGTGGCCAAATGCTGTAATTGCGCCAGCTCGACCTGCACTTTGCCTTCATGGCTCTGAGCGCGCTGGGCAAAGATATCGAGAATCAGGCTAGTACGGTCGATCACGCGCACCTTCAGGTGGCGCTCGAGATTACGCTGCTGAGCCGGCGAGAGAGCGTGGTTGAAGATAACAAGTTCAGCTTCAACATCGGCCACCGTGTCACCGATTTCGTCAGCCTTGCCGGATCCGACGAACAAGGCCGAGTCCGGACTGCTGCGCCGGCCGGTCACCGCGGCGACCGGTTCGGCACCCGCAGTTT
>CAZXRS010000311.1:0-2276 GCA_964642635.1 uncultured Bifidobacterium sp.
CATGGACTCCCTGCGCGCAATGATGCCTTTCGCTTAACCTCACTCTCGACCATAGGAGCACACCATGCCAAGAGTTAAACGTGGGGTCACGGCAAGGGCCCGCCATAAGAAAGTCCTCGATGCCGCCAAAGGCTATCGTGGCCGTCGCAGCCGCGTCTATCGCGTCGCTAAGCAGGCCGTCATGCGTGCCGGCCAGTATGCGTACCGCGATCGTCGTAACAAGAAGCGCGTATTCCGCGCACTGTGGATCACGCGTATCAATGCCGCGACCCGCGAGCATGGCCTGACCTACAGCAAGTTCATCGCTGGCCTGAAGAAGGCAGAGATCGGCCTCGACCGCAAGGTGCTGGCTGACATGGCTGTGATGGACAAGCCTGCATTCGCGGCCATCGTGAATCAGGTGAAAGCCACCATCGCCGCTTAATTTTTAAGCTGGCCGATACAAGCAGTCTTGGCGGGGCAGAGGTGATGAGCCTGTGCCCCGTTCTCATTTTTTAAGCATACGCATGAGCTCACTGGAACAACTCGTCGTCGCCGCCGAGGCGGATTTCGCTGCCGCGCAGGATTCTGCCGCGCTCGAAAATGCGAAGGCCAAATATCTCGGCAAGACCGGACAGATCACCGAGCAAATGAAGGGGCTGGGCAAGCTCGACCCCGATGAGCGCCGCACGCAAGGCGCGGTGATTAATCAGGCAAAAGAAAAAATTGAGACGCTGCTCAATGCGCGTCGTGATGCGCTGTCCGATGCGCAGATGCAGGCCCGTCTGAATGCCGAGGCGATCGACGTCACACTGCCCGGTCGTGGCCGAGGGTTCGGTGGCATTCACCCGGTGATGCGCACCTGGGAGCGTATCGAAGAAATCTTTGGCTCGATCGGCTTTGATGTGGCTGACGGCCCCGAAATCGAAACTGACTGGACCAATTTCTCTGCACTGAACAGCCCGGAAAACCATCCGGCGCGTTCTATGCAAGACACCTTCTACACGGATGGCAAGGACAGCACCGGCAAGCCCCTGCTGCTGCGCACGCACACTAGCCCGATGCAGGTGCGCTACGCGAAGATGAACAAGCCACCGATCCGCGTGATCGCACCCGGACGCACGTATCGCGTCGACAGCGATGCAACGCACTCGCCGATGTTTCATCAGGTCGAGGGACTGTGGATTGATACCGATATCAGTTTCGCAGACCTGAAAGGCGTGTACCTGAACTTCGTAAAAGCCTTCTTCGAAACCGACGATCTGCAGGTGCGTTTCCGTCCGTCGTATTTTCCGTTCACCGAGCCGTCTGCAGAGATTGATATCGCCTTCGGCTCTGGCCCGCTGAAGGGCCGCTGGCTCGAAGTATCGGGCGCGGGACAGGTGCACCCTACGGTGCTACGCAATATGGGTCTGGATCCCGAGCAGTTCATTGGTTTTGCGTTTGGCTCCGGCCTTGAACGCCTGACGATGCTCCGCTACGGCATCAACGATCTGCGCCTCTTCTATGAAGGCGATCTGCGCTTCCTGAAACAATTCAACTGATTTTCACCGGACGCAAGCGATGCAATTCTCTGAACACTGGCTGCGCACCATGGCCGATCCGAAGATGACCTCGGATGAGCTGTCGCACCTGCTGACCATGGCCGGCCTCGAGGTCGAAGAAGTGGAGCCGGTCGCTCCACCGTTTAATAACGTCGTTGTCGCGCAAGTAATGCAGGTTGACAAGCATCCCGACGCCGATCGTCTGAACGTGTGTCAGGTCGACGTCGGTACGGGTACGTTGCTCAACATCGTTTGCGGTGCGGCAAACGTGCGCGTGGGACTCAAGGTTGCGTGTGCGATGGCGGGCGCAAAGCTACCGCCGGGTGATGATGGCAAACCTTTTGAAATCAAAGTGGGCAAGCTGCGCGGCGTGGAGTCGCAGGGCATGCTGTGCTCAGCGCGCGAACTGAAACTGTCGGAAGAAAATGCCGGCCTCCTAGAGTTGCCGCAAGACGCGCCGGTGGGTCAGAATTTCCGTGACTACTATCAACTGAATGACCAGAAGTTTACGATCAAGTTGACACCCAATCGCGCCGACTGTCTGTCGGTACTCGGCGTGGCGCGTGAAGTGGCTGCGCTGGCGGGTGTGCCACTGTCGACGCCGTCGTTCAAGCCAGTGGCCGTGAATCATGATGAGAAGCTGCCAGTGAAGATCAGCGCGCCTGATCTGTGCGGTCGCTTCTCCGGTCGCGTGATTCGTGGACTCAACGCCAAAGCCACTACACCGCAATGGATGAAGCAGCGCCTGGAGCG
>CAZXRS010000312.1:0-2260 GCA_964642635.1 uncultured Bifidobacterium sp.
GTACCGGGCCATCGAGTCGCTGCAGATTGCAGTTGATGACGAATACGAGATTGTCGAGTTTCTCGCGCGAGGCCAGCGACAACGCCGCCAGCGATTCAGGTTCATCCATTTCGCCATCGCCGAACACGCCCCAGACCTTTCGGTCTTGTGTGGCGAGCAGTCCGCGATGCTCGAGATAGCGCATGAAGCGCGCTTGGTACACAGCGCTGATTGGCCCCAGTCCCATCGATCCGGTCGGAAACTGCCAGAAGTCCGGCATCAGCCAGGGGTGAGGGTAGGACGACAGGCCTTGAATCTTGGCGCTCGCTGCGCTGATTTCCTGACGATAGTGCGCGAGGTTGTCTTCATTCAACCGGCCTTCAAGGAAGGCGCGTGCATAAATGCCCGGCGCGGAGTGCGGCTGGAAATACACCAGGTCGCCACCGAAGCCCTCATCGCGAGCACGGAAGAAATGATTGAAGCCGACTTCAAACAGATCAGCCGCTGATGCATAACTAGCGATATGTCCGCCGAGCTCGCCATAGGCGCGGTTCGCGCGCACCACCATGGCCAAAGCATTCCAGCGCATGATGCCGGCGAGTTTTTCTTCGACCGCTAACGCATCCGATCCGCCCGGGTAAGCCGGCTCGTCTTGCACGCGTATCGTATTGACGTAAGGCGTGATGCGCGCATCGCGCCAGTTGAGTCCGGCTTCGCGTGCCGCTGATGCCAGCTGCGACAGCAGAAAGCGCGCGCGTTCGGGGCCGGCATGTTCGAGCACGGATTTCAGTGCATCTATCCATTCAGCGGTCTCCTGTGCATCGCTATCGAGCTGACGCAGCAGATGGTCGGGGGTGATCATATCCATGATGAGCAAGGTGCAGAGGGTGTTTTGATGCCGATAAGTTAACCGGATTCTGTCCGCAGGTGCTGCCAAAAAATGCCTTGTATTTACTAATAAACAGCATAAAATGCTGAATTAATAGAATATTTGATCTATAGAAATGGAAAATCTCGATATTACAGATCTTAGGATTCTGAGAGAGTTGCAGCAGGACGCCAAGCTGACCAATGTCGAGCTGGCCGCCAAGATCAATCTGTCGCCATCACCGACACTGGCGCGGGTGAAGCGCCTCGAGAGCGACGGGGTGATCTCTCGCTACGTTGCACTGGCCGATCCGCATGCGCTGGGCTTGAAGGTGAATGTGTTCGTGCGTGTGTCGCTGGAGAAGCAAGAGGCGAAGGCGCTGGAAAAATTCGAGCAAGCCGTCAGCCACTTCGATGAGGTGATGGAGGTTTATCTGATGACCGGCGACGAAGACTACTTGCTGCGCATCGTAGTGCCGGACTTACAAGCGCTTGAGAAATTCATACTCGACAATCTCACTCGTATACCGGGCATCAAGAACATCAAGTCCAGCTTCGCATTGAAGCAGGTGAAGTACAAGACCGCGCTGCCGATTGCTTGAGATTTACGCTATCGCACGATTGTGTCCGCTCAATAAACTCGTGGTGCTTCCGTTCAAAATGCCTGTGAGTTCACTTGCATGAGGACACTATGGAACATCAGCATATGCAATCGATGCAGCAGTATGACCCAGACCAGTTGCTGGCGTCATTGATAGGACGGCTCAATCTGAAAAACGATGCGGCCTTATCGCGCGCACTTGAGGTATCACCACCCGTCATTAGCAAGATTCGCCACCGACGATTGCCGGTGACTGCGTCGCTGCTGATACGCATGCATGAAGTGAGCGCCTTATCTATCGCTGAGTTGCGACAATTGATGGGCGATCGCCGGGGTAAATTCAGGATCAGTGATAAACACTTCAAGCCCAAGAGCGCCGGTAGTCAATGAGTTTTAGCGGCGAGTCAGGGCCTGCAGTTCTTCGCGGGTGTTGATGTTCATGAAGGCGCTGTCGTCATCGAACATCGCCTCAATGCAATTCAGCGACGTCAACCAGGTATCCACTTTCCTTCCGCCTTGATTCAGATACGTCGAAAGCGAATCACGCAGCGTCGTTCGTAACAGCAGAAATACCGGATGACGTTGCTGGTGGTGGTGGTTAACCGTGACGGCCACCGCCGCATCAGCGTGATGGGCGAGCAGTGCGTCGCTGAGCCGTGCCACGAGGTCGGCAGGTAACCGGGGCGAATCGCAGGGTACGCTCACAAGATGGTCGGTATCACAGTGCGACAGTCCGGCATGGATGCCCGCGAGGGGACCTGCATAGCCTTCGATCACATCGCTGATGACAGGCGCCCCTAGTTTCGCGTAATC
>CAZXRS010000313.1:0-2227 GCA_964642635.1 uncultured Bifidobacterium sp.
GGTCTCGACTTCGTTATGCAGGAAGTACACCTGTCCGCCGCGCTTGAGCTCGCGCAGACACGCTTCGCGAATCACCGAATCCGATTCGCTTCGAACAAAGGTCTTGATGGCCAGGCGCTTTTGCGGCGCAGTCGCGATGACAGAGAAATCCCGCAAGCCCTCAAGGGCCATGCCCAGTGTGCGCGGGATGGGCGTCGCCGTCAGCGTCAGCACATCGACTTCAGCGCGCAGCGCTTTCAGTGCTTCCTTTTGCCTTACGCCGAAGCGGTGTTCTTCATCAATGATCACTAGACCCAAGCGCTGAAACTTCACATCGGAGGAGAGCAGCTTATGCGTACCGATCACGATATCGATAGCGCCCTCAGCCATACCCTTTAATGCCTGTGTCACTTCCTTGCTGGTACGGAAGCGCGACAGCTCCGCGATACGCACGGGCCAGTCGGCGAAGCGGTCAGCAAATGTTTGTGCATGCTGCTCTGCCAGTAGTGTGGTCGGCGCGAGAATCGCGACCTGTTTGCCGCCCATTACGGCGACGAACGCTGCGCGCAATGCAACCTCGGTCTTGCCGAAGCCGACGTCACCACAGATCAGTCGGTCCATGGGGCGGCCCGAGGTCATGTCGGTGATGACGGCTTGAATGGCCGCGGACTGGTCGGCGGTTTCTTCGAAGCCAAAGCTATCGGCAAAGGCTTCATAGTCATGCGCAGAATACTGGAAAGCATGACCTTGCCGCGCTGCGCGACGCGCGTACAGGTTCAGTAATTCAGCGGCGGTATCGCGTATCTGCTCCGCCGCTTTGCGCTTGGCCTTATCCCACTGGCCCGATCCGAGCGAGTGTAATGGTGCGTCTTCAGGCGATGCGCCGGAGTAGCGCGAAATAACATGCAGCTGTGACACGGGAACGTAGAGCTTGGCATCTTTCGCGTAATCGAGATGCAGAAACTCGGTCTCGCCTTCACCGAGGTCCATGTTGACCAGTCCCTGATAACGGCCGATACCATGGTTGATATGCACGACCGGATCACCAATCTTCAGTTCTGACAGATCGCGCACCATGGCCTCGACCTGCGTCGCGGCCTCTTGCCGCTTGCGCCCGGCGCGGCGTCCGCTGCCTGCGTAGAGTTCGGTTTCGGTGATGTAGACGACGTTGCCGAGTTCGGATGACAGTTGTGCGCCCGCATGCAGCGGCGCGACGCATAGCACGCGTGTGTCGCTGCCGTTGCGGAAGTCATCGAGGCTGTCGCAGACCTTCAGCGGCAGATCATATTCGTTGAAGTATTCGCGGAGCGTCTCGCGGCGTCCGCTGGATTCCGCGCAGATCATGACGCGCTTGTCCGTCTGCAGCAGGAAAGCGCGCAAATTGGTGAGCGGATCATCAAGCCGACGATTGACTGCACCATCGGGTAGCGGTGCAGAAAGTTCCGACGCGGCGGTTGCTTCCTGTAGCACCCAGCGAGCGTGCGGTTTGATCAGGGTGAAAAAATCTTCGTCATTGAGGAAGATGTCTTCGGGCGGCAGCAGGGGACGCTCACGATCTGCCTTTAAAAATGTGTAGCGTGATCGAGTGTCGCTCCAGAAGCGCTGGATAGTCGCGTCAATATCACCCACCAGCGCGAAGCTGCTGCCTTCGGGCAGGTAGTCGAATAGCGTTGCTGTCTGATCAAAGAAAAGCGGCAAGTAATATTCAATACCTGCCGAGGCAATACCGTTACCGATATCGCGATAGATATTGGCCTTCGAAGGATCACCTTCGAATACTTCACGCCAGCGGCCACGGAATGCGGCGCGCGCCGCTTCATCCATCGGGAATTCGCGTCCGGGCAAGAGTCGTACTTCCTTTACCGGATACAGCGAGCGCTGCGTATCGACGTCGAAGGTGCGGATCGTATCGATACTGTCGCCGAAAAGATCAATGCGATAGGGCAGTGCCGAGCCCATAGGAAACAGGTCAATCAGTCCGCCACGCACAGAGTATTCGCCGGGCGACATGACCTGGGCGACATGGGCATAGCCGGCTAATGTCAGTTGCGATTTCAGCTTGGTTTCGTCAAGCGTCTCACCCTGCTTGAAGAAGAAGGTATAAGCGGCGAGGAATGAGGGCGGTCCCATGCGCAGCAAGGCGGTGGTGGCCGGTACGATCAACACATCGCATTCGCCATGCTGTAACCCATGCAAGGTTGCCAGTCGCTCGGATACCAGATCCTGGTGCGGCGAGAAGGCGTCGTAG
>CAZXRS010000314.1:0-2223 GCA_964642635.1 uncultured Bifidobacterium sp.
CGGGGAAAGGCAGCTTCTCTGCATCGCAGATCATTGTCGGCAGCAGCAAACCATCATTGATCATTCGATCGCGACCGACGCGCAGCATCGATTCATTGATATCGGTATGCCAGACCTCGCCCGACGGACCGGCACGTTTCGCGAACGCCTTGGTCAGGTCGCCGGTACCTGCTGCGATATCGAGCACCTTGAAGCCCGGACGGATGCCTGCCTGTGCGACCGTGAACGCCTTCCAGACCCGGTGCAGGCCGGCCGACATCAGGTCATTCATCACGTCGTATTTCGCAGCGACGGAATGAAACACCTCGGCGACCTTCTTCACCTTCTGTGCTTCGGGGACTTGCTGATAGCCGAAATGAGTCTGGGTCATGGTCTGGCGCGCGTGTGGCGCATGGGTTAGTGCCGCCGATTATACAAGCCAGAGGTACGCTTCTCGCGACCTCAGTGCGCGCAGCCACCGCCCTTGGCGACCATGGGCGCATCGCGACCGGATTCGCGGGTGAAGCCGGCGGCCTCCAGCTTCTGCAAGTACGCCTCCCACAGCCGGTCGCGGTTCACGCAGAAATCGTGCAGCAAGTCCCATGAGTAGATGCCGCTGTCATGCTCATCCGAGAACACAGGCCGGATCGCGTAATGCCCGACCGGCTCGATACCCTTGATGTCGACCAGTCGCTTGCCGGTCTGCAGCGTTTCCTGTCCGGGACCGTGGCCGCGCACCTCGGCTGATGGCGACAGCACGCGCAGGAATTCGAACGGAAGTTCGTAGCTTTCGTCGCCGTACGTAAGTTCGAGCGTACGGGAAGATTTGTGCAGGGTGATGGCGGATGGGATGGGTGCGTTACTCATAGATTCCGAAACAGGCTTTACAAAGCCCCCATTGTGACATCTGGCGCGATCAGCTGCTCGCGAGCAATGCGAATCATGGACAGGCGATCGCCAGTCTTTTTATAACGCAGCAATAACTCATTTTGGCGCGAACATCCATGAACGTCGATCAACCAATCATCAGTTGTACACGCCGCTTGGACTGCTAAAGCAAATACTGATAGCCGCATCACTCAAGACGCGTCCAGGTCGGATTAGTATTTAAATCCAAGGAAACCGAATGACACCTTTAGGCAAAACCCCTCACATAGCGGCCATTAACTTTGAAGATGGATTTACCGGTAACGGGAAAATTTTCGTCAAAGTCGAAACAACCAAAAACAACTCGCAAAAATTAGTGATCTACGAAAGAAGTGGCCTCATCGCATTTTTTTCTGACATCTTTCGCAACCGTAAAAATACGTTCACGCTGCGGGAATGGGCAAGCCATGAGGTCGGTGGTTTACCTCAAAGTTTCAACAAAGAGCGACTTACGCAAAATATCAAGCAGGTCCAGCAAACATCAAGAACCGTGGCGTTAAACGTGCTTAACAGCTTGGTGGCCAGCAAAGATTTAGATGCCGATTCGAAAAGTGTCTCGGACCAGATTAACAAGAATCTTGTTGATATTGCCTCAACGCCGATTGATGAAGATCTTACCCCGCTACCCCTTACCAAGTTCATGCGGTGCGCTGAAAATTCCCTCAAACTCATTCTCGCCAACCTGGGACTGAGTGAAAATCAAATTTCGTTACTTATTCAAGGAAAGAACGCTCAACTTAACGCAGATGTGATGGCAACAGGAAAATTGAGAATCAGTTCATTCAATGATAGCGACTTACAACTCGCTTATGATCAGCTGATACAACCAATGTTAAGCACATTTATCCCCAAAATAAAATTTGTAGCGATTTCAGATACTTTAAGCCCCGATGGAAATCAGAAAGCCTTGAAGGCCACGCCATCGAGCGAAATAAAATCCTTAGCCAAATTCCTGTTAATTCTTGATCACAAGAATGCGGACGGTGACGAGGAGCACCAACGCTATCGCAACACGCTGAAACAAGTCATTAAAAAATTAGAATCCATTGAAAAGGCCGAAGCGAAAGCAAATTCGCTCACTTAACCGTAAGTGCTAAGCCGCTCAAGCATCTTCACCCGCAGCTCATCCAGTAGTTCGCGTCTGGCCTGAAGCTTCACAGCGTCGGAGACACGCTGCGCCTGCCCCCATACCGGCTGCGGGAAATGTACGTCATCGGCGTAACGCGGAATCACATGCCAGTGCAGATGCGGCACTACATTACCGAAACTCGCAAGATTGATTTTTTCCGGCTGCATCACCTCGCGCACAACCCTCTC
>CAZXRS010000315.1:0-2179 GCA_964642635.1 uncultured Bifidobacterium sp.
GGTCGCGGAAATCTGCGCCGACTGGAAGCTCGACGCACAGGCCATCATGGCAGCGCTGCTGCACGACGTGATGGAAGACCAGGACGTGAAGAAAGATGAGCTGATCGAACATTTCGGCGCGCCGGTCGCATCCTTAGTCGATGGTCTGTCAAAACTCGACAAGCTGGAATTCCAAAGCCAGGCCGAGCATCAGGCGGAGAATTTCCGCAAAATGTTACTAGCGATGGCGCGCGATGTGCGCGTCATTCTCGTGAAGCTGGCCGACCGTCTGCACAACATGCGTACGCTGGGTGCCATGGCATCAGAAAAGCGCCGTCGCATTGCGCGCGAGACGATGGAAGTCTATGTGCCGATCGCGCATCGTCTTGGTCTGAACAATATCTATCGCGAGCTGCAGGATCTAGCCTTCGCCCACCTGAATCCGCTGCGCCAGCGTACGCTCGCCAAGGCGGTGAAGTCTGCACGCGGCAACCGGCGCGAGCTGGTGAGCAAGATTCTCGAAGCGGTGAACGACGCGCTCGTCAACGCAGGCATCGAGGCCTCGATCGCAGGACGTGAAAAAACGCTTTACGGTATTTATCGCAAGATGCGCAACAAGCATCTGAGTTTCTCTCAGGTGCTGGACGTGTATGGCTTTCGCGTGGTGGTTGACAACTTTTCGCAATGCTACGTCGCGCTGGGAGTACTGCATGCACTATACAAACCTATGCCGGGCAAGTTCAAGGACTACATCGCTATTCCTAAACTCAACGGCTATCAGTCTCTGCACACGACGCTGATCGGCCCATACGGCACGCCTGTCGAGTTCCAGATCCGCACGTCGGAGATGAACAACGTTGCCGAGGCAGGTGTCGCAGCGCACTGGCTTTACAAGAATGAAGATGCCTCGCTCACCGACCTGCAGCAGCGTACACATGCATGGCTGCAGTCGCTCTTGGACATCCAGCATCAGACCGGCGACTCGTCGGAATTCCTCGAGCATGTGAAGGTCGATCTGTTCCCTGACTCGGTGTATGTGTTTACGCCGAAGTCGACCATCATGGCGCTGCCGCGCGGTGCGACCGCGCTGGATTTTGCTTACTTTATTCATACCGACATCGGCGACCGCGCCGTGTCAGCCAAGATCAATCATGAGTCTGTTCCGCTAAAGACTGAATTACGCAACGGCGATATCGTCGCGATCGAAGTCTCGGATGATGCGCGACCGACACCGAACTGGCTTTCCTTCGTGCGCACCGGTCGTGCGCGTTCGGCGATCCGGCATCACCTTCGTTCGATCAACCGCGAGCAGGCGATCGAGGTTGGCGAGTTGTTGCTGGAGCAGGCGCTACTGTCGCTGGAACTGCCTTCCACCCTGCCGCCATCCGCAATCGACAAACTGGTTGGCGACACCGGCGCCAAGTCGATGGCCGATATCCTTGCGGACATCGGTACTGGCCGACGCCTCGCCACGCTAGTGGCTCGCCATCTGCAGGGTCTGGTAGACGTGCCTGCGCAGAAAGATAGTCCGAATAGTGCGCCAGGCACCGAGCAGAAGATCAAGCCCATGACGATCAGCGGCAAGGAACCCGGGACTCTGGTTCAGCTGGCGCCATGCTGCACGCCGATTCCGGGCGATATGCTGCGGGGCCATCTGCGGCGCGACCAGCACCTGTTCGTGCATACCTCGGATTGCGAGCAGGCACGACGCCTGCGCGCGAAAGAGCCGGGACGCTGGATTGATGTGTACTGGTCAGATGATCACGCTAGTCGCTCGAACTGCCGCATCCGCGTGCTGGTCAATGACGAAAAAGGCCTGCTCGCTAAACTCGCGGCCGAGATCAATGATTCCGACTCCAACATCGTCCACGTAGGCATGGACGAAGGCCGTCGCGAAGGCCCATTGACCGAGCTGCGCTTCACGGTACAAGTTGAAAACCGTGTACATCTGGCGCGACTCATGCGCAATGTGCGACGGGTTCGCGGCGTGGAAAGAATTCTGCGGGATAAGGGCTGAAGCCCAAGCCATCGGGCTACTTACTTACCACGCCCGCCACGCGCTGTATCGGCTCTGAACTTGCGGTGCACTACCCACAGTCCTAGCGATACGATACCAACGAGCACTGGCACGGCGATGCCTATCGTCAGATCGGTATCGATGTGCAAGCCTGCCGCCTTCAATCCCTTGGCAGCGTAACCC
>CAZXRS010000316.1:0-2155 GCA_964642635.1 uncultured Bifidobacterium sp.
GAACGACAAGGACAAGAAAGCCGACAAAGGCGCATCCGTCGTCGATGAGCTGGAAGAGGCCAAGCGCCTGTCGGCCCTCGAGAAGAAGCGTAAGCCACTCGAGTTCGGTAGCAAGGAAGACTTCCAGCTGGCGCAGGCATTGAGCCACCTGAAAGGTCAGCCGGTGCAGTTGTCGAAGACAGCCAAGGTAGAGAACAAGAAGGAGTCGACAATCAACGCGCCTGACAGCTCGCAAGGCGACAAGGGCAAGTAAGCCGCAATCAATCATGAAACGGCCGCGACACGCGGCCGTTTTTTCATGGCAGCGACGATTCAATCAACGATGGACGATCAACAATTATTGCGCTATTCGCGCCACATCCTGCTCGACGAGATCGGCATTGAAGGCCAGGAAAAACTATTGGCAGCACATGCGCTGGTGATCGGTGCTGGCGGCCTGGGTTCGCCGGTCGCGCTGTATCTGGCCTCAGCGGGTATCGGCAAAATCACGCTGGTCGATGATGACACGGTAGACCTGACGAATTTGCAGCGGCAAGTGCTGCATACCACCGCGCGCGTCGGTCAGCCCAAGGCCGAGTCAGGCAAAACAGCACTGGCCGAGATCAATCCGGGCGTGAGCGTCGTGGCATTGCGCGAACGTGCCGATGCTGCGCGCTTGGCCGAGTTGGTCGCCACTGCGAGCGTGGTACTCGACTGCACCGATAATTTCGCTACACGGCATGCCATCAACCGTGCCTGTGTGAATGCGAAAGTGCCGCTGGTGTCAGGTGCCGCGATACGTATGGATGGACAGATTGCCGTGTTTGACCCACGCAGCGGCGAGACAGCCTGCTATGCCTGCCTGTTCCCGCCCGACCAGCGATTTGAGGAAGTACAGTGCTCGACCATGGGCGTGTTCGCGCCGCTGGTCGGCATCATCGGCACGATGCAGGCGGCAGAAGCGTTGAAGCTGGTGGCAGGGATAGGTGAGTCGCTGGCGAACCGTTTGCTGCTACTGGATGCGAGGACGATGGAGTGGACAAGTATCAGGACGGCGAAGAGTCTGGATTGTCCTGTGTGTGCGCGCTGAAATAGTGTGTCGGATGGACGAGGTGGGTCCCAGCTTGCGCTGGGACGACGGTATTAAAAGCTGACGCGCGTTAATGCGTCATCCCAGCGCAAGCTGGGATCCATGGATGCCATCGGAAAGCAGTTCATCGTCGCTTGTCACCCCGCCAGCAACGCCAGCTGCAACATCGCATCGTCACCCGGTTTCAACTGAAACCCGCTCTTGGCGAAGCGGTGCCAACGACCAATCACAAAAGCCATCATCAGCGCAGCGCGTGCAGCTGACTGTTCATTCAGTGAAGCCTCCTGCGTGGCAGCTAGTTTCCAGGACTGCCGCAGTGCCAGCTCAATGCGCTCGACAAACTGATTCATCCGCTGCTGCAGCCGCTCGTCTTCATTGACTAGGGCATCGCCAATCATCACCTTGGTCATGCCGGGATTCTGTTCGGCGAAATCGAGCAGCATGCGCGCGATCGCGATCGCCTGACGACGACCCTGCTCCTCGTTCTGCGTGATCTTGTTCACCAGCGTGAACACCGAGGTCTCGATGAACTCGATCAGTCCCTCGAACATCTGAGCCTTGCTGGCGAAGTGCCGGTAGAGCGCAGCCTCGGACACGTCCAGCTTCGCCGCCAGCGCCGCCGTCGTGACTTTCTCCCCTTTCGGGTTTTCCAGCATTCCCGCCAGCGCCTGCAGGATCTGCAGCTTGCGCTCGCCTGTCTTGAGGTTGGGCATGGTCTTGTCAGTCCGGCAAATAAGGGGACGGCCCGTCGGGCCGCTGCCTGATTACCGAAGTCTGGACAGACGCTTCGGTAATTGATGCAGGGATTTTACTTGGACATCGGCAAAACCCGGCCGGAAAAATGTCCGGGGCGAAAAGCCTGTGAAGCAGACGGTTTTCATCCGCAAAGCCTTGGCGGATTTCAGATTGGCCAGCGTATCCTCCACCAGCACACAGCGTGATGGAGACAAACCGCGTTGCCTGAGTATCCGGCGCAACAACAGCTTGGATGGTTTTGGTCGCCATTGTCCATGCACGCGCATGGCTTCGATCGGCACATGCTCGGCGAAATACCGGTGCAGGCCCAAATGCCGTACCACCCTATGT
>CAZXRS010000317.1:0-2146 GCA_964642635.1 uncultured Bifidobacterium sp.
TGCGGATCAGCCACTCGAGCTTGCCGGCTTCCTCGATCTCGGAGAACCGCATCACGGTCCATGAGCTGTCGGTCAGGTTGGTCGGGTTGTCGTACACACCGATGTTTTCGCCGACTTCATCGCGCAGGTCATTCCACTCCATACAAGCAGACTGGCAAGCCTTGCAGCCGATGCACTTCGACACATCGATCAGTTTCGCCACTTCGACCTGATTGCGGACCTGCGGCGGCGTGGTGGTCGTTGCCGACCGTCGTTTGATATCAGAGCTAATCATCGCCAATTACGCTTTCTGTACATCGACCAGGAAGGCCTTGAATTCCGGCGTCTGGGTGTTCGCATCACCGACCGAAGGGGTTAGCACGTTCGTGATGTACCCCTGCTTAGTCAATCCCTTGAAGCCCCAGTGATTCGGAATGCCGATCGTGTGAGTCGCTTTACCCTCGATCATCAGCGGCTTGAGACGCTTGGTGACCACGGCTTTCGCCTTGATCTCGCCGCGCTTGGAGCGCACCTTGATCATGTCTCCTTGCGAGATGCCTTTTTCCTTGGCCAGTTGCTCGCTGATCTCGATGAACAATTCAGGCTGCAGCACAGCGTTAATACGCTGGTGCTTGGTCCAGGTACCGAAATGCTCCGTCACGCGATAAGTCGTGGCAACGATGGGGAAGTCTTTCGGATCGCCGAACTCTTCCCGGTCACCCTTGAACACCCTTGCCGCCGGATTGTTTTTCGCCTTCGCATTTTTCGGCCAGAATGGGTTGTACGCCAGCGGCGACTCCATCGGCTCGTAATGCTCAGGGAATGGACCCTCGGCCATCTTGTCGATCGCGAAGAAGCGAGCAACGCCTTCCGGGTTCATGATGAAAGGACCCACGTTCTCTGATGGCGCTGCATCAGGACGCATGTCCGGCACATCCGAGCCCGCCCACTTATCGCCTTTCCACTCGATGACCTTGCGCTTGGGATTCCACGGCTTGCCCGATGGATCCGCCGAAGCACGGTTGTACAGGATGCGGCGATTTGCCGGCCACGCCCATGCCCAACCCGGTGTGTTGCCGTTGCCGGTATCGGTATTGTCGCGCCGAGCCATCTGATTACCTGCCTGCGTATACGAGCCGCAGAAAATCCAGACACCGCAAGCAGTGGTGCCGTCGTCACGCAGCTGACCGAAACCGGTCAGCTGTTCGCCAGCTTTCACCAGTAGCTTGGTCTTGTCCTTGGGATCGTAGATATCCGCCAGCGCCTTGCCGTTGTACTCCTTGGCCAGCTCGTCCGGTGTGGGCTCGAGTGGGTTCTTGTACGGCCATGACAGATTCAACACGGGATCGGGGAATACGCCACCATCCTTCTTGTACATGGCGCGCAGCTTCTGGAACAGCTCAGCCAGAATTTCGGTATCGGCCTTGGCATCGCCGGCCGGCTCCTGACCCTTCCAGTGCCACTGCAGCACGCGCCCCGAGTTGATCACGGAACCATCTTCCTCGGCGAACAACGACGAGGGCAGACGATAGACCGTGGTCTGGATCTTGGAAGCATCGACGTCATTGAACTCGCCGTGATTCGCCCAGAACTCCGAGGTCTCGGTCGCTAGCGGATCGATCACCACCAGGAACTTCAACTTGGCCAGCGCATCACCGATTTTTTTCTTGTTCGGAAAAGCTGCCAGCGGATTGAAGCCTTGAGCGATGTAACCGGTCATCTTGCCGTGATACATGTCGTCGAAGACCTGAATGATGTCGTGGTCCTTGTCGACTTTCGGCAGGTAGTCATACGCCCAGTTGTTCGCCTTGGTCGCGGTATCGCCATACCAGGACTTCATCATGCTGACCATGAACTTTTCATAGTTCTGCCAGTACGACATCTGACCCTTGCGGCCGGGTTTCAGCGCGCGCTTGTCGATATACGCCTGATAGTCCTGTTCCGAGTCTTTTGGCAGGCTCATGTAACCGGGCAGCATGGTCGACAACAATCCGAGGTCTGTCAGGCCCTGAATATTGGAGTGACCACGTAAGGCATTCATGCCGCCGCCCGTCTGGCCTATATTGCCCAGCAAGAGCTGCACCATCGCGCCGGCGCGTATCATCTGCGAGCCATAGCTGTGATGCGTCCAGCCCAGCGCATACAGAATCGTCATCGTGCGGTCCGG
>CAZXRS010000318.1:0-2140 GCA_964642635.1 uncultured Bifidobacterium sp.
GCTGTGGCAGCAGCGAGCCAGCGATCATGCCGCCAAAGCTGAACAGCAGACCCACCAGCTGCGGTGGAAACAGCCCTTCTGGCGCGGCGATCTCGCAGGCGATCCAGCTGCTCACGCCCAAACCAATCGCCGCCAGCGCTCCCTGGGTGGTTGCACGCTTCCAGTACAGGCCAAAAACCAGCGGTACGAAGGCGCTCACCAACGTAACCTTGTAGGCGTTCTCGACCATTTTGTAGATGCTGGTTTCAGTACTCATCGCAATCGCGGTCACAATCGCTGTGAACACCAAGACCACGATGCGCATGGTGAGCAAGAACTGGCGATCGTTCTGATTCGGGATGATCTCTTTCAGGATGTTCTCAGTGAAGGTCACCGACGGTGCCAGCAGCGTGGCTGACGCGCAGCTCTTGATCGCCGATAGCAAGGCACCAAAGAACATCACCTGCGCCAACACTGGCACTTTTGTCATGATCAGTGTCGGGAGGATCTTTTGCGGATCGGTGTCGATCAGGCTCTCCACCATGGCCGGATCAATCATCGTTGCCGAATAAGCAAGGAACATCGGGATGAACGCAAAGATGAAATACAGCACACCGCCCAGCACCGAGGCATCGCCGGCGATTTTTTCAGTGGCCGATGAAGACACCCGCTGAAAAACATCTTGCTGCGGTATGGAGCCGAACATCATCGTGATCCACGCGGCGAAGAACCACAGCATTTCACGCGCCGACGGCTCGGGCCAGAAAGCGAGCTTGCCGGCGGCAGATGCATGCGCGATCACATTGCCCGCGCCACCGACCATGCCGGACACTTCCCAGCCGATGTACATCATGCCGATAACGATGATGATCATCTGTAGAAAGTCAGTGATAGCGACCGACCACATGCCGCCCATCAGCGTATAGATCAGCACACTGCCCGCACCGATCAGCATGCCGGCTTCGGGGCTGATCGCGCCACCGGACACGACTGAAAACACGAGTCCAAGCGCCTTGATCTGAGCAGCGACCCACCCGAGATAAGACACCACGATACCGAGCGTGACCAGCACCTCGGCCGCACGACCAAAACGCTGACGGTAGTAGTCGCCGATGGTCAGCAGATTCATGCGGTAGAGCTTGCGAGCGAAGAACAGGCCGACCAGGATCAGGCACATGGACGAGCCGAACGGATCGGCCGCCACGCCATTCATGCCTTCCTTCAGGAAGGTGGCTGGAATACCGAGCACGGTTTCAGAGCCGAACCAGGTGGCGAACACGGTCGCGGTGACGATATACATCGGCAGCGAACGACCGGCGACTGCGAAATCGCTGGATGAATCAACATAGCGGGCCGCATACAGGCCGATACCGACTGAAATCACCCAGTACAGGATGACAAACCAAAGCAGTGTGTTCATTGGAAGGCTTTAATCCCGGAAGCAGCATTCTGCGGCTGCGAATTGCGAGGGATTATAGGCGAATCGAGCGCAACAAGCCGCGTCAGTACGCGGAAGAATGCAGCTGAATAAAGAGGCGCACCACGACTGTGCCTAGTGCGAGGCCGATGCCGAAGTAAATCGCCAATCCGAGCAGTAGATTAGTGCGTCGCTGCTCCGCCAGCAGACGCTGCAACAGCGCCGTATCGTCGCGACGCGGCTCCGCCTGCGCCGACAAGGCCTGATGCAGCAGGCGTGGCAATTGCGGCAACAAATGCGCGTACTGCGGGGCTTCAGCTTTCAGCTTGTCGACAAAGCCACGCCAGCCAATTTGCTCCTTCATCCACTCCTCGAGCACGGGCTTAGCGGTCTGCCACAAATCGAGCTTAGGGTCGAGCTGACGACCCAGCCCTTCAATATTGAGCAGGGTCTTTTGCAGCAGCACCAGTTGCGGCTGCACCTCGATATTGAAGCGGCGCGAGGTCTGGAACAGACGTAATAACACCTGACCGAACGAGATCTCGGCCAGAGGTTTATTGAAGATGGGCTCACAACAGGCACGCACCGCTGCCTCTAATTCATCGACGCGAGTTTCCTTCGGCGCCCAGCCGGACTCGATGTGCAGCACCGCCACGCGGTGGTAGTCGCGCTGGAAAAACGCGAGGAAGTTCTGCGCGAGGTAGTTCTTGTCAAACTCCGACAGCGCCCCGACGATGCCGAAAT
>CAZXRS010000319.1:0-2129 GCA_964642635.1 uncultured Bifidobacterium sp.
AATCTCTTTTAGGCGGGTCAGTGGATGCTCGGGCGGCACCACCACCATATGCTCCCACTGGAAGCATGGCATCGACACGAGTCCGTCGATTTCGGCAATGGACTCGGTGGCAATGGCAAGGTCAGCCTGATTGTGCAGCACCATGTCGGCCACCTGCTTCGGGTTGCCCTGCAACAGCGACAGCCTGACCTTGGGAAATTTCTGCGAAAACGCTTGCACCACCGGCGGCAATGAATAGCGAGCCTGCGTGTGCGTAGTCGCGATGGTGAAGCTTCCGCTGTCTTGTGCGGCAAATTCCTTGCCGATACGCTTGAGCGCCTCAACCTCCTGCAGGATGTTTTCCACCGCCTTCAGCACCTGTCGCCCCGGTTCGGTCAGACCGCGAATACGCTTGCCGTGCCGCGAAAAAATGTCGACGCCCAGTTCTTCCTCGAGCTCGATGATGGCTTTGGAAACGCCGGGCTGAGAGGTGAACAGCGACTTGGCGGCCTCGGTCAGGTTGAAGTTCTGGCGAACGGCTTCGCGTACGAAGCGGAATTGGTGGAGGTTCATTTTTCCTCGTTGATATCAAAGGCCGTGGATCCCAGCTTGCGCTGGGATGACGATGGACTAGCCTGCGAACGTCGAATCCGTCATCCCAGCGCAGGCTGGGATCCAGCACATTGTTTTCACTTAGGCAATCTTTAACAGGATCATTCGCTTATATCCACAGATCATATAAGCAAATGATTCTTGTGTAGTTTGGAATAAGGAATAAGTTTATTAGCATTGCGCCTTCATCGCGCGAGGCTTTATGACTTTGACTTATGTAATTTCCGGATTTGCCGTGGGTTTGCTGGTCGGATTGACCGGCGTGGGCGGCGGATCGCTGATGACGCCGCTGTTAACTTTACTATTTGGCATCAACCCGACAGTCGCGGTTGGTACCGACCTCGCCTTCGCGTCGATTACCAAAAGCGCCGGCACGCTCGCACACCGGATCCGCAATAATGTGCACTGGGAGATCGTCAGACGCCTGTGCGCCGGAGCGCTGCCGGCCGCATTGCTGGCTACGCTCGCGCTGAAGTATTTCGGCGCGCTGGACCAGCATATCGGCCAGATCATTCGCTACACCATTGCTTTCTCGGTGCTGCTGACGGCTATCGCGATCATTTTCAGAGGCCGGATGCAGGCATGGATGAACGCTCATCCCGAGCGCCAGCTGCAAGGTCGCAAACAGATCATTGCCACCGTGATCGCCGGCGCTGCCATCGGCGTGCTGGTAACCATCTCATCGATCGGTGCCGGCGCAGTCGGCGCAACGATTCTCGTGCTGATCTACCCGCGCCTGTCAGCCGCCGAAATCGCCGGCACTGACATCGCCTACGCGGTGCCGCTGACAGCCATTGCTGCCTTCGGCCACTGGTGGCTCGGTTCGATTAACTGGGAGCTGCTAGGCACGTTGCTGCTGGGCTCGGTGCCAGGCATCACGATTGGCTCGCTGGCCGCGCGCGCGGTACCGGAAAAATTCCTGCGAGGGCTGCTTGCAACGACGCTGACCGGCGTCGCAGCCAAGCTCGTGCTGTAATCGTATTCAACAAGGAAGACCATGTACCGCTACGACCAATACGACCATCAAATCGTCAAGGAACGTGTCGCGCAGTTTCGCAATCAGGTGGCGCGTCGCATATCAGGCGAACTGACCGAGGATGAGTTCCGACCATTGCGCCTGCAGAATGGTTTGTATATGCAGCGCCACGCCTACATGCTGCGCGTCGCAGTGCCCTATGGCCTGTTGTCAGCGAAGCAGATGCGCATGTTCGCGCACATAGCGCGTAAATATGATCGTGGCTATGGTCATTTCACCACGCGTCAAAACATTCAGTACAACTGGATCGAGCTGGAACGCGTACCGGACATCCTCGCAGATCTCGCGTCAGTCGAGATGCATGCCATCCAGACTTCGGGCAATTGCATCCGCAATATCACGTCCGATCAGTTTGCCGGTGTCGCGGCGGATGAATTACTGGATCCACGCCCGTATATCGAGATCCTGCGCCAGTGGAGCACCTTCCATCCGGAATTCGCATGGTTACCGCGCAAGTTCAAGATTGCCGTCAATGCAGCTGCAGAAGACCGTGCGGTGGTAA
>CAZXRS010000320.1:0-2112 GCA_964642635.1 uncultured Bifidobacterium sp.
CCGGCATCGACATTCAGTACGTCGAGATGTTCCTTCAGCAGCGCAATGGCAGGCAGCATACGGTCTCGGTGCAGACCATCGGGATACAAGGCATCGGGTGCATAGTTCGACGTCATCACGAACGACACGCCATGGTCGAACAAGGCCTGCAGTAGGTTGTAGAGGATCATCGCGTCCGCGATGTCGGAGACATGAAACTCATCGAAACAGATAAGCCGGTAGCGGCGGGCAATTTTTTTCGCAACGATTAGCAGCGGATCCTCGACATCCTTCTGCTCGTCCAGTGCGCGGTGCACACTACGCATGAATTCGTGAAAATGCACGCGAGTCTTGCGCACCAACGGTACCACGGCGAAGTAGCTGTCCATCAGAAAGGACTTGCCACGACCGACACCACCCCACAGGTAGACGCCACGCGGAATATCCGGATGGCGTATGAGCTTAGTCAGCCGTGTCGAGCGTTTTGAGCGGTACGCTGCCCACTCATCATAGGAGCGCTGCAAGCGCTCGACCGCGGCCAGTTGGGCCGGGTCGGAGCGATAGCCACGCGACGCCAGCGCATACTCGTAATACTCGATGACGTTCAGTGCCGTCATACCCGTGCGGCGATCAGAAATTCAACGCGCGCTTGTCGACGGCCAGTGCCGCTTCCTTCGTGGCTTCCGACAGTGACGGGTGAGCATGACAGATACGCGCGATATCCTCTGACGAGGCACGGAATTCCATCGCCACCACCGCTTCCGAGATCAGCTCGGAGGCCATCGGGCCGATGATGTGCACGCCCAAAATTTCATCGGTCTTTGCATCGGCGAGAAACTTCACCATGCCGTTGGTATCGCCCAGCGCTCTGGCGCGACCATTGGCTAGGAAAGGAAACGTACCGGCTTTGTAGGCGATACCCTCGGCCTTCAGCTGCTGCTCGGTCTTGCCGACCCAGGCGATTTCCGGCGAGGTGTAGATCACCCACGGAATCGTATTGAAATTCACATGACCATGCTGACCGGCGATACGCTCAGCGACGGCAACACCCTCTTCTTCGGCCTTGTGCGCCAGCATAGGGCCACGCACGACATCGCCGACCGCCCACACATTCGGCAGATTAGTCTTGCAGTCACCATCGACCACCACGAAGCCACGCTCATCAAGCTTCAGACCCACCGCATCCGTGTTCAATCCAATGGTATTGGGCACACGACCGATAGAGATAATCAGTTTGTCGAACACGGCCTTGTGCTCGGCACCCTTGTCATCCGCGTATTGCACAGTCACGTCATTCTTACCCGCCTTCACCGAGGCGATCTTTACGCCCATAGAGATCGACAGACCCTGCTTGGCAAATAGTTTGTGCGCTTCCTTCGCGATCTGCTCATCGACGGCGCCGAGGAAAGTCGGCAGCGCTTCGAGCACCGTGACTTCCGCGCCGAGGCGACGCCAGACGCTGCCCATCTCCAACCCAATAACGCCGGCACCAATCACGCCCAGGCGCTTAGGTACGGCGTCGATATCCAGCGCGCCGGTATTGGACAGAATGAGCTTCTCGTCAAACGCTGCGCCGGGCAGCTCGCGCGGGTTCGACCCGGTGGCGACGATAATGTGCTTTCCGGTCAGCGTCTCATTGGCAGCGCCGGTGACCGAGACATCGTATCCCTCAGCACCGCCCTTCACGAACGCGCCGCGACCGTGAAAAAAGGTGACCTTGTTTTTCTTGAAGAGGTAGAGGATGCCCTCATTGTTCTGCTTAACCACCGAATCTTTGCGGGACAGCATCTGCCCCACATTCATCTTCAGGCCCTTGAGTTCAATGCCATGATCAGCGAATGCGTGACCGGCATGCTCGAAGTGCTCCGAGGACTGCAGCAAGGCCTTGGACGGAATGCAACCGACGTTAGTACAGGTACCGCCCGGTGCCGGACCGCCCTTGTCGTTCTTCCACTCGTCGATACAGGCCGTCGAAAATCCCAGCTGAGCGGCACGGATCGCGGCGATATAACCGCCGGGGCCGCCACCAATCACGATGACGTCAAATTGTTTGGACATGGCGGCTCCTTACAGATCGAGCAGCAGGCGCGCCGGATCTTCCAGCGCTTCCTTCATCGTCACCAGCCCCAGCAC
>CAZXRS010000321.1:0-2109 GCA_964642635.1 uncultured Bifidobacterium sp.
CCTGGCAGAAGTCGATATCGAAGTCGGGCATCGATACGCGTTCCGGATTCAGGAAGCGCTCGAACAGCAAGTTGTATTCGAGCGGATCAAGGTCGGTAATCTTGAGCGCATAGGCCACGAGTGACCCTGCACCCGAACCGCGACCCGGGCCAACGGGTACGCCGTGGTTCTTCGCCCATTGGATGAAGTCGGCAACGATCAGGAAGTAGCCGGGGAAGCCCATCTTGATGATGGTGTCGGTCTCGAACTTCAGTCGCGATTCATAGCGCTCGCGCATGGCTTCGCGCTTCGCCTCATCGGGGAATAACTTCAGCAGACGCTCTTCCAGTCCTGCATTGGCTTCGGCAACTAGAAAGTCATTGATGGTCATGCCGTCCGGCGTAGGGAAATCCGGCAACTGAGCCTTGCCCAGCGTCAGTGTCAGATTGCAGCGCTGCGCAATAGCAACGCTGTTCTGCAGCGCGGCCGGAATATCGGCAAACAACTCGGCCATCTCCGCCTGTGTTTTGAAATACTGTTCCTGTGTGAAGCGCTTCACTCGCCGCGTGTTGGCGAGTATCTCGCCCTCAGAGATACAGACACGCGCCTCGTGCGCGGTGAATTCTTCTTTATGCTGAAACTGCACAGGATGCGTCGCAACAACCGGCAACTTCAGTTTGGCCGCCAGCTGCGTCGACTGTCGCAACAAATTCTCCCACTTTGGATTGCCATTGCGCTGTACTTCGATATAGAAGTGCCCGGGGAATATGCTCATCCACCGCTGCGCACAGCGCTCGGCCAGCGCTTCATTACCATTTTCCAACGCATGGCCAATGTCGCCACTGTTAAAGCCAGAGAGCGCGATCAGACCGCCCTTTTCCGCCAGCGCCTCGAGCCATTCGATACGAATCTCAGCACGGCCGCGATGTTGGTTGGTGAGCCAGGCATTGGCCAGCAGTTCACATAGCTGCAAATAACCGGTGTGGTTCTTCACCAGTAGCAGCAAGCGGGCAGGCTTGTCGCGATCATCGTCATTCGAGATCCACACGTCGGCACCGATGATGGGTTTGACACCCTTGCCCCGTGCCGCCTTGTAGAACTTCACCATACCAAACAGGTTGGCAAGGTCGGTCACCGCGAGCGCCGGTTGCTTGTCTGCCGCTGCGGCCTTGACGATGTCATCAATGCGCACGAGGCCATCGACGATCGAGTACTCGGAATGCAGGCGGAGATGGACGAAATGCGGCGCGGTCATGAGCCGTATTTTACCTGCTGGGAACCCCAGTACGAAGGCCGAAAAGCCGGCTTGTGCGGTGCGGCGATGCTTATAATGTCGGCTAATTCCGCAATTCTCAGGGTTCTTGTCATGCAGGCTAGTCAGCCGATCGTCAACATCTCTACTTACAAATTTATTACGCTGGACGATATCGTCGAATTACGTCCACGTTTGCTGCAGAAGTGCCTGGATTTGGGCCTCAAGGGCACCATCCTGCTCGCGCCTGAGGGCATCAACATGTTCCTCGCCGGCAGCCGGGAGGCGATTGATGCTTTTTTTGCAGATTTCCGCGCCGACCCGCGTTTTGCAGACATCGTGCCGAAAGAAAGTTTCTCCGAGCATCAGCCCTTCCGTCGCATGCTAGTACGGCTGAAGAAAGAGATCATCACGATGAAGCATCCGCTGATCAAGCCAGAGCTGGGTCGTGCTCCATCGGTAGCGCCGGCTGACCTGAAGCGCTGGCTGGATCAGGGGCATGATGATGACGGCAAGCCCGTGGTCATGCTCGACACGCGCAATGATTATGAAGTCGATGTCGGCACGTTCACCAAGGTCATCGACTACCGCATCGAGAAGTTCAGTGAGTTTCCTGACGTGGTAGCGAAGCACAAAGATGAGCTGAACAATAAGACGATCGTCACCTTCTGTACCGGCGGTATACGCTGCGAGAAAGCGGCCATCTACATGCAGGAAGTGGGGTATCAGCGTGTCTACCAACTCGAGGGCGGCATCCTGAAGTATTTCGAAGAAGTCGGCGGCGCTCACTATGATGGCGATTGCTTCGTCTTCGATCATCGCACTGCGCTCAATCCCGCGCTGGAAGAGACGGCCACCGCGCAGTGCTTCGCATGCCG
>CAZXRS010000322.1:0-2100 GCA_964642635.1 uncultured Bifidobacterium sp.
CTTCCGTGTCTTCGTAATCGGGGTGCACGCCCACTGAGGCGTAGATATTGTCATGCGCCTCTGCCAGTGCGAGGACTTGCGGAAATTCAGGCAGCGTGACCGATACGCAGAGCGCATGCGTGACCTGGTTGTCCTGCATCTTCTGCAGAATCGTAGGAAGACGACCTACCAGTTCGGGGAAGTCGATGTGACAATGGGAATCGATAAACATGATGGCGCGGATCAGAATTCCGCGCCATTGTAGTTCAGATCGTATGAGTGGGCCGAGACGCACCCAGCGCCGTGCCTAGCAGTTCCTCGATACGACGCTTAACTCGTATACCGGTTTCGTCATCAGGAAATTGCACCCCGATACCTGCAGTGCGCGTTGACCCCGAGGGCGTGATCCACGCCACCTTGCCTGCGACGGGGTAGCGGGTATCGTCCTGCATCAGGGTCAGCAGAAGAAACACTTCATCGCCAAGCTGGCACGGGCGGGCACCTGGCACAAAAATACCGCCACCGCGAAGAAAGGGCATGTAGGCCGCGTACAGTCCCGCGCGGTCTTTGATGGAGAGTGACATGACCGAGGGCCTCAACAGATGGGGTTCCTGTGGGATGCCCGGTTCGGTCATGTCGCTCTCCGCTATCTGAAAAGTCCTGAGTAGTCGAGCAGCATGTGCTCGATGAAGAGGCGCGCAGATAAAGGATGATCTGACACCGCGCGCCTTGCGCCTGCATCACGCAGCGCCTGCTGCAAGCGTTCGGCAGATACGCGCGTCGCAAGGCTGCCAAGCACCTTCTGCTGATGCGGGAAGTAGCGTACCTGACCACCGAGCTTTAGCGACAGCAAATCGTATAGCCAGCGTTGCTGCCACGCGACCAATTGCGATAATGAAGCTTTCTGCAGTCGCTCGGCAACAATCAGTGGATTCATCGCCTCCGGTTTGGACAGATGCGCGAGCAACTCATCTTTTTCGGGGCCGGCACCACCTTGCGATGCATCCAGCGCGGCCAGCGGTGCGCCGCCCTGCTCGGCCAGCCAGCGCTCTGCGTTTTCTACGCCCTCCTCGGCTAGCCATGCGAGTGCACTGGC
Organism: uncultured Bifidobacterium sp.; assembly: GCA_964642635.1. Classification (GTDB taxonomy): domain Bacteria; phylum Pseudomonadota; class Gammaproteobacteria; order Burkholderiales; family Burkholderiaceae_D; genus Pernthalerella. The sequence continues at coordinate 1,076 of CAZXRS010000322.1, forward strand.
CTGATCGGGTGCAGACAGGGCGATTTTGCGGCAACGGGACAGTATCGTTGGGAGCAGACGGTCGATACGGTGAGTCACCAATAGAAAAATGGTGTCCGGTGGTGGTTCTTCGAGCGTCTTTAGAATCGCATTGGCTGACGCTGCGTTCAACGCCTCAGCTGGGTATAGCAGCACCACACGCAACCCCGAACGATGCGTGGACACATTCATGAAGGTCGACAACGCCCTCACCTGCTCAATGCGTATATCTTTTGATGGTGTCTTGCTGCTCTTCTTAGCGCCTTCATCACCCTCGGCGGCCTCATCCGCAGCATCGTCATCGAGCGCATCGGGACGCACGCGGCGATAGTCCGGATGTCCGTATTGCGCAAACCAGCCGCAGGAATCGCAGGTCCCGCAGGCATGTCCACCTTCTAGCGGCTGCTCGCAAAGCAGCGATGCCGCGACATGCTCCGCGAACGCCACCTTGCCGGTGCCTTCGGCACCGTGAAACAGGATCGCGTGCGGCAGACGCTCGCGCAATTGTTGCATCTGCTGCCAGTCGTGATGTTGCCAGGGAAAGATGTGGGTATGACTCATGGCGATCTGGGTCAGAGCGATGCTGCCAGACCGTCAAGCTCGCGCGCGACCTCGTCGATAGCACGAGTCGAATCGATCACGCGTATGCGCTGCGGGAACTGCGCAGCACGCTGCAGGTAAGCCTCGCGCACGCCGGTAAAAAACTCATCTTTTTCCTGTTCGAATTTATCCAGCGTGCGGCTCCGATTGAGGCGCTCACGGGCGACTTCCAGCGGCACGTCGAACAGCAGCGTCAGGTCGGGTTGCAGATCTGCCTGCACCCATTGCTCAAGCAAGGTGAGTTTTTCATTCGACAGCTTGCGGCCTCCTCCCTGATAGGCGAAGCTCGCATCGGTAAAACGATCAGAAATCACCCAGTCACCGCGCTCGAGCGCCGGCCGGATTACTTGCGCGATATGCTCGCGGCGCGCCGCGAACATCAGCAGCGCCTCGGTCTCGAGATGCAT
>CAZXRS010000323.1:0-2079 GCA_964642635.1 uncultured Bifidobacterium sp.
CAGTTGCTCGGCGACGATTTTTTTAACGCGTGATTCGATGTCAGACATCTTGGTCCTCCAGTGGGTAGTTATACGTAAAAGTGGGCGCAATTCTATCAGGTTTGCGCGACGAAACTTAAGTTTTGGCTTTTGCTTTTGCCAACTCCGGGCAGCGCTAAATTACTCTAAAAAACAAGGAGTTAGCCCCCGCTCATATACATTCCGCCATTAACGTGCAAGGTCGTGCCGGTGATATAGCCCGCCTCGCCGGATGCCAGAAACGCTACTGCCGCTGCCACGTCTTCCGGCATACCGAAACGGCCAGCGGGAATCTGCTGCATCAGCGCTGCGATTTGCTGTTCGTTCAAGGCCTTGGTCATGTCGGTATCAATAAAGCCAGGCGCTACGCAGTTGACGGTGATGTTACGGCTGCCGATCTCACGCGCCAGCGCACGACTCATACCCGCGACGCCTGCTTTCGCGGCAGCGTAGTTCATCTGACCCGCGTTACCGGAAGAACCAACCACCGATGTGATGTTCACGATGCGGCCATATTTCGCCTTCATCATGCCGCGCAGAACCGCGCGCGACAGTCGGCCGACGGCCGTGAGATTAGTTGCGATGACAGCGTCCCATTCCTCGTCTTTCATGCGCATCGCGAGTTGGTCTTGAGTGATGCCCGCGTTATTCACCAATATCGACAAGCCACCGAACTCTTTCGTCACTTCATCGATCAGCGCAGTAGAGGCCGCTGCATCATTCACGTTTAGCACGACACCACGACCAGCGTCTGCGCGCACCGCTTTCAGATATTCACTAATCGCTACCGAACCAGATTCGGAGGTTGCGGTTCCGATCACGGTCGCACCGCGCTTCGCAAGCTCAGTCGCAATCGCCTTGCCGATGCCGCGCGATGCGCCGGTCACCAGCGCTATTTGTTTGTCGAGTGCGCTCATGTCGTTGCCTCCAGTACAGCTTGTAATGAAGCCTGATCGACGATCGCCTCACCGATCAGGTTGCCATCGATACGCTTAACGAGACCGGTCAGCACTTTGCCCGGGCCGCACTCGATTACGCGCGTCACACCCAGAGTCGCCATCTTCTGCACCGATTCAACCCAACGTACAGGGCTCGCGGCCTGACGCACTAGTGCATCCTTGATCGCGGCCGGATCATTGACGATCGCGACATCAACGTTGTTAATCAACTGAATCGACGGCTGCGAGAAATTCACCTCAGCGAGATAGTCGCGCAGCCTATCCGACGCCGGCTTCAGCAGCGACGAATGGAACGGCGCAGACACCGGCAGCGGCAACGCACGCTTGGCACCTTTGGCCTTTGCCGCTTCGCACGCGCGCTCGACAGCCGCCTTATGACCGGCAATCACGACCTGCGCAGGCGCGTTAAAGTTGACTGGTTCGATTACTTCACCTTGCGCAGCTTCAGCGCATGCAGCACGCACATCGTCATCGGATAAACCGAGGATAGCCGCCATACCGCCCTGACCAACGGGCACTGCTTCCTGCATCGCTTGCGCACGGAATCGCACCAGTGGAACGGCATCTTTGAAAGCAATCACGCCTGCGGCGACCAGTGCCGAGTATTCGCCCAGACTATGGCCGGCGACGATAGCTGGTACTTTGCCACCCGCAGCGATCCATGCTCGGTAGAACGCTACCGCGGAAGCCAGCATTACCGGCTGTGTATTCGTGGTCAGATCGAGATCTTCTTTGGGGCCGTCAGCAATCAGCTTGCCGAGATCAAAGCCTAGGGTATCGGATGCTTCGGCGATGGTGTCTGCCACCACCTTGTTACCAGCAAAACCATTGAGCATGCCAATCGCTTGCGAGCCTTGGCCGGGAAATACAAATGCGAGTGGATTCATCGTTAGTCGAGAGAAGTTCTTGGTCAGATTCTGGCGAGCACAGCGCCCCAGGTAAAACCGCCGCCCACGCCTTCGAACATCACGTTCTGGCCGGGCTTGATGCGACCATCACGCATGGCGACATCGAAAGCGAGCGGAATCGAAGCTGCCGACGTATTACCGTGCTGATCGACGGTGACCACCATTTTTTCCGGCGGCAGTCCGAGTTTCTTGGC
>CAZXRS010000324.1:0-2066 GCA_964642635.1 uncultured Bifidobacterium sp.
GACATCATTCACTTTGATGTGATGGACAATCATTACGTCCCCAACCTGACCATCGGCCCGCTGGTCTGCGAAGCGATTCGTCCCCATGTACAGGTGCCGATTGACGTGCACCTGATGGTCAAACCAGTCGATCGCATCATTCCAGATTTCGCCAAGGCCGGCGCCAATATCATCAGCTTTCATCCCGAGGCCAGCGAGCATATCGACCGCACGCTGCAGCTGATCCGCGATAACGGCTGCAAGGCGGGTCTCGTGTTCAACCCGGCTACGCCACTGCACTGCCTCGAGCATGTGATGGACAAGCTCGACCTGATCCTGATCATGTCGGTGAACCCCGGATTTGGCGGCCAGTCCTTCATTCCCGAGGCGTTGAAGAAGATCGCCGCCGTACGCAAGCTGATCGACGCCAGCGGTCGCGACATCCTGCTCGAGGTTGATGGCGGCGTCAAAGTTGAGAACATCGCCGAAGTTGCGAAGGCAGGCGCCGATACGTTTGTCGCGGGCTCAGCCATCTTCGGTAAGCCGGACTATAAGGCCGTGATCGACGCCATGCGCGCACAGCTCGCTGCCGCGTGAACGCGCCGGAGAAGCGTGTGCTGTCCGGCATACGCGGCGTCATCGTCGACCTCGACGGCACGATGGTGCACACCGCGCCGGACTTCCAGGTCGCCATCAACCGCATGCGTGCCGAGCTCGACCTCGCGCCACTCAGCGTTGAGACCGTCATTAGTTTCGTCGGTAAAGGATCGGAACATCTGATGCGTCGTGTGCTGGCCGTCGATGTCGACGCCGACCCTTCAGAAAGTCTCTACGAGCAGGCACTGGAAAGCTACAAACGGCACTACGAAGCGATCAATGGCCTGCACAGCAGCGTGTATGACGGCGTCAGCGAAGGCCTTGTAGCGATGAAATCCTGCGGATTGCGCCTGGCCTGCGTGACCAATAAACCGGTTGCTTTCGCGCGCGTGCTGTTAAACAAGACCGACCTGGCCCATCATTTCGAAGTGATCTACGGCGGCGACTCACTGCCTGCGAAAAAGCCCGACCCGCTACCCATGCTGACCGGTTGCCGCGACTTCGGTCTGGAGCCGGCACAAGTGGTGGCCATCGGCGATTCATCGAATGATGCTGAGGCAGCTCGTGCAGCAGGATGCCGAAGTTTGACCGTGCCCTATGGGTATAACCATGGCAAACCGGTGCATTCGATAGACACGGATGGTATAGTCGCGACATTATTTGAAGCGGCTAAACTGCTGGCTGCCTGATACCTTCGCCTCCATCCGACATGTTTCTCATCAATAAACCGAAGCTGATCCCACAGGGTGCCTTTGAGGCCTGGCTGTGGCGAAGCTGGCATTCGTCGATCTGAACTGATCCGTTTGTCACCGGTCCGATCGGGCCGGACGGTTTACTGAACACGGCGCCGCCACACCACCCCCAGCGGCCGGAGAGAAACATGACTGAACTCGAATTCAAATCCCTTGCAGCCGAAGGCTACAACCGCATCCCGCTGATTGCAGAAGCCTTTGCAGATCTTGAAACACCACTCACTCTGTACCTGAAGCTGGCGCAGACGCAGCACCTCGGGAAGAACACATTCTTGCTCGAATCCGTCGTCGGCGGCGAGCGCTTCGGTCGCTATTCCTTCATCGGCCTGCCGGCCAACACACTACTGCGTTCCTTTGGCAATCGCACCGAGGTCGTTCGCAACGGGCAAGTAGTCGAGACGGCCCATGAAAATCCGCTCGAATTTATCGCTGAATTTCAGAAACGCTACAAAGTCGCAGTCAGCCCCGGAATGCCGCGCTTCTGCGGTGGTCTGGCCGGCTATTTCGGCTACGACGCGGTGCGCTACATCGAGCGCCGTCTCGAAAACACTGCGCCACACGATGATCTGCAACTACCGGAAATCCAGCTACTGCTGACTGAAGAGCTGGCCGTCATCGACAACCTGTCGGGCAAGCTCTACCTCATCGTCTACGCCGACCCTACCCAGTCGGAAGCCTACAGCCGCGCAAAGCAGCGACTGAAAGACCTGCGGGCGATGCTGCAGCGTCCGGTGGACG
>CAZXRS010000325.1:0-2063 GCA_964642635.1 uncultured Bifidobacterium sp.
CGCTTCGAAGAAATCAGTAGACGCCAAGCCCGCGCCATTGTCCGCTGTGCCGTTGAAGCCGATGCAGGAGTCGGACGAAGGTGGCGATGAACCGCCGCCCTCAGGGCAGTCCGGGCGTCCACGGCTGACGCGCATCAAATAACGTATAATCCGCGAAAATTGCCGGCTTAGCTCATCAGGTAGAGCACTTGATTTGTAATCATGGGGTGGCGGGTTCGAGTCCTGCAGCCGGCACCAGTAAATAAAAAAGGCTGGCGCTCTTAACGAGCGTCAGCCTTTTTTCAATAAGGCGATTCAGTTCAGCAGCACTTTATCGTTCGGCCATTAGCGCCGTAGCGCGCCTCCTGGCGTTCCCGGAAAAACTCCTCATACGTCATCACAGCCTGATCAGGGTGAGTGGTCTGCATGTGATTGAGGTAGTTGTCGTAATCCGGCAGGCCAATCATCAGTCTGGCCGTCTGCCCGAGATACGCGCCGAATTTTCCGAGGTCGCTAAACATGAAGCCTCCAGATCGTCCTTATGCCGACACGGTATTGACTGGGGTCGCTGCCGCTTCGACAGTCGTCGGTTTGTCTTCGCGCAGTGCCAACAGGCATGAACGGATTCCAAAGACCAGAATCGACAGCACGACCGACATGAAGATCGCCGCCAGCGAGGCGTCGATGTAGTCGTTCATGATGATCTGCTGCATCTGCGCCGCAGACTTCGCAGGCGCCAGCAACTCGCCATTTGCGGCAGCATTTTTAAACTTCTCTGCGTGCGCGAGGAAACCGATTCTCGGATTCTCATGGAACAGCTTTTGGTAGCCCGCGGTCAGCGTGCACACCAGCAGCCAAGCGGTTGGCACCATGGTGACCCAGGCGAACTTCTCGCGCTTGAGCCTGAACAGTACGACTGTCGCGAGAATCAGCGCAACAGCGGCGAGCATCTGATTCGAGATACCAAAAAGTGGCCACAACGTATTGATACCACCCAGCGGATCTACGACGCCCTGATAGAGGAAGTAGCCCCACGCAGCGACACAGAGCAAGGTCGCGAAAATGTTCGACACCAGCGATGGCGCATTGCGGAATGGCGGCACAAGCGTGCCCAGCAGATCCTGCAGCATGAAACGGCCCACGCGTGTACCTGCATCAACGGCGGTAAGGATAAACAAGGCCTCGAACAGAATCGCGAAGTGGTACCAGAACGCCATCATTGCCTTGCCACCAAACATCTCGGAGAAAATATGCGCCATGCCAACGGCCAGCGTTGGCGCGCCACCGGCACGCGAGATGATGGTGGTTTCGCCGACATCCTTTGCGGTCTGCGACAGCATTTCAGGTGTGACCACGAAGCCCCATTGACTGATGGCCGCCGCCGCCGATTCCGGCGATGTGCCAATCAGTGCAGCCGGACTGTTCATCGCAAGATACACACCGGGCTCGATGATGGAAGCGGCGACGAGTGCCATGATCGCGACGAAAGATTCCATCAACATGCCGCCGTAGCCGATGTAAGGCATGTGGCTTTCATTCTCCAGCAGCTTGGGTGTGGTGCCGGACGAGATGAGCGAGTGAAAGCCCGACACAGCGCCGCAGGCAATGGTGATAAACAGGAAGGGGAACAGCGAGCCTGCCCAGACAGGACCGGTGCCGTCGATGAATTTGGTGATGGCCGGCATCTTCAGATCGGGCGCAACAATCAGGATACCTATGGCCAGCGCGACGATGGCGCCTATCTTCAGGAAGGTGGACAGGTAGTCACGCGGCGCCAGCAGCAGCCATACCGGTAGTACGGAAGCGACGATACCGTAGGCCAGCAGCATCCAGGTCAGCTGCACGCCGGTAAAAGTGAACGCCGGGCCCCAGTACGGATCTGCGGCGATATGCCCGCCGTACACGATGGAAGCCATCAGCAGCACAAAGCCAATCACAGACACTTCGCCGACTCGCCCCGGGCGAATGTAACGACTGTAGATGCCCATGAAGAACGCAATAGGAATCGTTGCCGCCACCGTGAACGTACCCCACGGGCTGTCCGCCAGAGCCTTCACGACAATAAGAGCGAGCACCGCGAGCAG
>CAZXRS010000326.1:0-2024 GCA_964642635.1 uncultured Bifidobacterium sp.
GGAACATCAAGATACTGTTGCTCGCGCTCGCGCATGGGCTCCTGCTCTTTCAGGATGACATCAATCACGGGTTGCTTGCACTCGATGCAACCGATACCTGCGGACTTGCAGCCCTTCACTACCCAATCCTTGGTCGGCTGGTCGGAGTACACCTGATGGAACATCCATACCGGGCATTTCTCGGGGTCACCCGGATCTGTACGACGTACGCGCGCCGGATCCGTTGGCATCGTGCGCACTTTTTTCGTGACGGTGTCGCGGTCGTCGCGCAATGCGATCGTGTTGCCGTAGCTCTTGGACATCTTGTTGCCGTCAAGTCCGGGCAGGCGCGACGCTTCGGTGAGGAGCGCCTGCGGCTCTACCAGAATGAGCTTGCGGCTACCCTCGAGATATCCAAATAAACGTTCGCGATCAATCATGGACAGGTTCTGCGCATCATCGAGCATGGCCTTGGCCTGTTCGAGCGCGTCCTCCTTGCCCTGCTCTTGATACTCAACGCGCAACTCTGCGTATAGCTTCGCGCGTTTTGAGCCTAACTTTTTCACGGCTTCCTGAGCCTTCTGCTCGAAGTCTTTCTCGCGGCCATACAGATGATTGAAGCGGCGTGCGATCTCGCGTGTCATTTCGATGTGCGGAACCTGGTCTTCACCCACCGGCACCATGCTGGCGCGATAGATCAATACGTCGGCTGCTTGCAGCAGCGGATAGCCGAGGAATCCGTAGGTGGCGAGATCGCGATCGGCTAGCTTCTCTTGCTGGTCTTTGTAGGTCGGTACACGCTCCAGCCAGCCTAAGGGTGTCGACATCGACAGCAGCAGATGCAACTCTGCATGCTCGGGCACCTTCGACTGAATGAAGATCGTGGCTTGTGACGGATCGATGCCGGCTGCCAGCCAGTCGATCACCATGTCCCAGGTGCTGGTCTCGATGATGGAGGGATCATCGTAGTGCGTGGTCAGAGCGTGCCAGTCAGCGACGAAAAACAAACAAGGGTGCTCGGACTGCAGCTTCACCCAGTTTTTCAATGCGCCGTGGTAATGGCCGAGGTGCATAGCGCCCGTCGGGCGCATGCCGGAAACAACACGATCAGGGTACATGGCGTGTCAGGTAACGAGGAGTTTGAGGGGGGAAAGCAGCAAGGACAGCAAGCCGTTGGCCGCAGCCACGACCGGAATCATCCAGAATTTCAGCAAGTTCAGCACCGCCAGCGCCAACACAATGAGGAAACCATAGGGCTCGATGCGCGCGTATTTGAAGGCATACCTGTTTGGAAGCAGGCTGGTCACGATGCGACCGCCATCGAGCGGCGGCAGGGGAAACAGGTTGAACGCAAACAGCACCAAATTGACGAGTATGCCGGCCTCAGAGACCCGGAAGAAATACTCTTCTTCCATCGCGGCGGCATACAGCACCAAGTAAAGCACCATCCATCCCAAAGCCATCAGCAAATTCGAGGCGGGGCCGGCGAGCGCCACCCACAACATGTCGCGCTTTGGGTGGTTCAGACGGGAGAAATCAATCGGCACTGGCTTCGCGTAGCCGAAGATAAACGGACTCGACAGAAGCGCCAACACCAGCGGCAGCAGCAAGGTGCCGATAGGATCGATGTGGCGAGCGGGGTTGAGGCTCATCCGGCCCTGCGAAAAGGCAGTCAGGTCGCCAAAATAGCGCGCCGCGTAAGCATGAGCCGCCTCGTGGAGCGTGATTGCAAACAGCACTGGGAGCGCGTAAACCGCGATCGTCTGTATGGTGTCGTTCATCAGCGGGATTTTATCAGAGCGACGCCAGCTTTCCCCTATGAGAACAGTGAAACATCGCCCCTACCCTCGCGCAACACCACCGGGCCGGCACCGCTAAGGTCGACCACGGTCGTCGGCTGCAGGCTGCAACCACCGCCGTCAATCACCAGCTCGACCTGCTTCTGCAAGGCGTCGCGAATCTCGTCGGGATCGTTCAACGGCTCATCACTGCCGGGCAGAATCAGCGTGGTACCAATCAGTGGCTGCCCCAACTCGCTGAGCAAG
>CAZXRS010000327.1:0-2017 GCA_964642635.1 uncultured Bifidobacterium sp.
ATAGTCTTTGTCGTAATCAGTGAGCGTGCCGACGATGCCGAAATCCAATGCGATATAGCGGCCGAAAGTCGCAGGATCGGTGGACACGAGGATATTCCCGGGATGCATGTCCGCATGGAAGAACCCATGACGAAACACCTGCGTGAAAAAAATCTCAACGCCGTCGCGCGACAGCTTTTGCAAATCCACACCGGCCTCGATCAGTCGCTCGGTTTGCGAGATCGGAATACCGTGCATGCGCTGCATCACGATCACTGATTCCGAGCAGTAGTCCCAATGCATCTCGGGCACCAGCAGCAATGTTGATTGCTCAAAGTTACGTCGCAGCTGACTGCCGTTGGCCGCTTCGCGCACCAGATCAAGCTCGTCATGCAAGTACTTATCGAACTCGGCAACGACTTCGCGCGGGCGCAGACGACGACCATCCACTGACCAGCGATGGACCCAGTTGGCAAGAATGTGCATGAGCGCGACATCGTTATCAATCGCACGACGCATACCAGGCCGCAGCACCTTCACCGCCACCTCGGTGCCGTCTTTCAGCGTCGCGAAATGTACTTGCGCGATCGACGCCGACGCCACCGGCTCGCGCTCAAAGCTGGCAAACAACTGATCGGGGTGTTGGCCGAGTGAACGGGTGATCTCGGCGATCGCCAGCTCGGACGCAAAGGGTGGAACGCGGTCCTGCAATAGCGCGAGTTCATCCGCAACATCGGGCGGCATCAGATCGCGGCGCGTGGACAGCACCTGACCGAATTTCACAAAGATAGGACCGAGGTCTTCGAGCGCGCGACGCAGTCGTACACCGCGCGGTGCAGACAGATCGCGCCAGAAAAATAGTGCCGATACCAGCCGCAGCATGCCCGGACGATTCGCGCCGGACAGAATGATCTCATCGAGTCCGTAGCGCAGCGTGACGGTGAGTATCTTCGATACCCTAAAAAGTCTGGTGATCATGCTGCGTCTCCGGCCGCCTTCTCGAGCAGCGCAATACGCTTGCCAAGACGTTCCACATCGTCGCGCAGCACAGACACATCTGATGCGAATGCTTCACCCCCGCTGCGGTACAGCAGCGTCGGGTTCTCTTCGAGCAGGTATTCAGCGATGTTCTCGACCAGCTTGCGTGCACCCGCTTTCATCGTGCCGGTCGTTTCACGTGCGGCCTGCACGATACGCACCGCGGCGATGTCGCCGACAAAGGGTGCGAGGTCTTCTTCAGCATCCCACTGCAAGCCGTTGGCCACCTCGGAGATCGTTCTCGCGAGATCGGCGTCGCCACTGATGCTCACATAAGAGAACGCGCGATCCCTATTGGCGAGTATCTGCGGCAGCTGGGCGGGATTGATGGTGATAGTGACGTTCGGTTCGGTATCAGTCGCTTGCAACAGGCCGTCGCTGGCCACTGCGATATTGAGTTGCATGACCCCGGCATCGACACGCGCGACTTTGCCGGCATGCGAGGACAGCTTCTCGCGCAGTGAGGGCTGGCGGGAGAGCAGGTGGTTGAGGGCGGTGGCGATGGGGCGTTCCAGCGTAGTCATAAGTATTTTAAAGTCGCTGGATTCCGGCCTGCGCCGGAATGACGATTGCTAATGCGGCGCTCTTTACTACGTCATTCCGGCGCAGGCCGAAATCCAGTGTCTTTCGATTGTGCTTGCTTGGTAGCTGCTTACAGCTTCACCCCCACATGCAGCGCCGCCACCCCCGCCGTAAGATTGAAATACTCGACGCGATCCAGACCTGCGTCTTGCATCATCTGTTTCAGCGTGTCCTGATCCGGATGCATGCGTATCGATTCGGCGAGGTACTGGTAGCTGTGCGCATCGCTCGCGATCTTCTCACCCAACCAAGGCAGCACCTTGAACGAGTACACGTCGTAGGCTTTTTGCAGCGGTGCGGCGACTTTCGAGAACTCGAGCACTAGCAGCTTGCCGCCGGGCTTGAGCACGCGACGCATCTCAGCGAGAGCTACGTCCTTGTGCGTCATGTTGCGCAGACCAAAGGCGACCGACACGCG
>CAZXRS010000328.1:0-2017 GCA_964642635.1 uncultured Bifidobacterium sp.
GACCTTCCTTGGCTGTATTTCTCCATTTTACCTGCCGTCACGCCGGCCCCGCTTGCGGCGGGCGCTGAATTCGTGTGCAATCCGGTCTTCGCAATAGGTTAGGGATCGCGCGTAACAATGGCTGCCTACGAAATGACCGTGACGGTGAAGACCCAATATTTGGAAGACCAGTCCGAGCCGGATCGCTCGCACTATGTGTTTGCCTATGCGATCACGATAAAAAATACCGGCTCAGTGCCGGCACAACTGATCTCCCGTCACTGGGTAATCACGGATGCGAATGATCTGGTTCAGGAAGTTCGTGGTCTTGGTGTGGTCGGGCATCAGCCGTTGCTGCAGCCGGGCGAGCAATTCGAATACACCAGTGGCACATCGCTAGCGACACCCCATGGCACGATGCGTGGCGAATATTTCTGCGTGGCTGAAGATGGCCATCGCTTCGAGGCACCGATTCGGGAGTTCGGATTATCGCTGCCGCGGACGCTGCACTAGGTGAATGCATGTTCTATGGCTCCGGCGTAGCGCCTCCTTCAGTTTCAGCATACAGATGATTGTGCACCAGTCGACCGTTCGAGCCTGCCTGAATGGGGTGCTGATCGCCTTGGCGTGCCTGTTAGTCGGTTGCGTGACGCCGCCGGCGCGCGTACCCGCGCCTCCAGCCGTACCAACCCCTGCACCGCCAGCACCAAGCGTTTCCGGGGTCAAGCCCGCCGATTTCCTCCGCCGTGTCAGTTTTGCTGACATACCTGGCTGGTCTGAGGACGATTTGCGCGAGGCCTGGCCCGCATTCCTGTCTTCCTGCGCAGCTTTAAGCGCCAAGACGGGCTGGCAGGAGGTATGTTCGAACACAGCAGCGGTGAATGTTTCGGATCCTGCTGCTGTCAGAAATTTCTTCGAGGCGAACTTCGTTGCGCATCAGGTGCGCAACCTCGACGGCAACCAGAGCGGCACCGTTACCGGCTATTACGAACCCTTGTTGCGTGGATCGCGCACGCGCGGTGGTCCGTTTCAGACTGCGCTGCACCGCCCGCCTGATGATCTGCTAACGATTGATCTCGCAGGACTGGTCCCGGAATTGAAGAATCTGCGCCTGCGCGGACGGGTGGTGGGTAACAAAGTCGTCCCTTATTACACTCGCGCCGAAATGGAGAAGAAGAATCTGCTCTCAGGCGCAGAGCTGGTATGGGTCAACAATCCGGTCGAAGCATTCTTCCTGCAAGTGCAGGGCTCTGGGCGCGTGCTGCTTGAGGATACGATGGAAGTTGTGCGGGTCGCTTATGCGGACCAGAATGGCCATCCGTATCGATCGATTGGCCGCTACCTGGTAGATCGCGGCGAGCTCACATTGGATCAGGCGTCGATGCAGGGAATTAAAGCATGGGTTGATGCGCATCCCGATCGATTGCAGGAGGTGCTCAATGCGAACCCGAGCTATGTGTTTTTCAGAGAGGAGAAAATCATCGATCCGAGTAAGGGCCCGAAGGGCGCGCTGGGCGTGCCCTTGACGCCGCAGCGATCCATCGCAATCGATCCGCAGTTCGTACCGCTGGGCGCGCCGGTTTTCTTGTCGACCACGCGACCCAATAGCACCGATCCGCTTCGCCGATTGATGCTTGCGCAGGATACGGGCGGTGCGATCCGCAATCCGGTGCGCGCCGATTTTTTTTGGGGATTCGGCCCTGATGCCGGCGAACTAGCCGGCAAGATGAAGCAGTCGGGACAGATGTGGGTTCTGCTGCCGCCCGCTCTCGCGATTAGTTCGCCTTGATAGTTCGGGATGTATCCGGATTTGCCGGATCAATCAGCCCGCAAAGGCAATAATCCACCCAGATGGTGAGCACTGCGTCGGCAGTGTCGTTATGCAGACTCAGCCACTCCAGCAACAGCGAAGCGCCGGCGTACCGGCCTTTTTCGCACTCGCCTCTTAGCACCGCACCGTATACGCAATGCAAGCCGCGCAGCACCCGGGCGTGCTGCTCCAGATGCGTCTGCCGTGACGGGAATTGATAGGCTTCCA
>CAZXRS010000329.1:0-1998 GCA_964642635.1 uncultured Bifidobacterium sp.
GTAACGGCACTGGCCATATCCGCGACACCGACTCTTCCGCGCTGCAGGTACTTCGCATTATTCAGGAAGAGGCAATGAAGGAAAACTCGGCGGCGATTCACGTGCAAGTGCCGGTCGACGTTGCTGCCTTCCTGCTGAACGAGAAGCGCGGCGAGATTCTGAAGATCGAGACACGCCATCGCGTCACCGTCATTCTGATTCCGAACAAGCATCTCGAGACACCGCATTACAAACTCGAGCGCATCAAGCATGACGATCCGCGCCTCGACGATCTGCAAGCCAGCTACAAAATGGCCGAAGAAGCTGATACCGACATCGGCTACAGCAAACGCAAGGCCGAAGAAGTCAAGCCGCGCCAGGAAGCAATGGTCAAGAGCATCACGCCGGACCAGCCGGCGCCGGTGGTGGATCGCAAGCAGGCATCTGCCCGCGCTGCCGCTGACCACTCAGCTGCTGAAGGCTTCCTGTCGCGTCTGTTTGGACTATTCCGCAAGAAACCGACCGAGCAGGCTGCTGCTGGCAACGCCAAGCCCGGCCATCGCGAGCGCAATGCCGATCGCGGCGAGCGTGGGGGTCGCAATCGTCGTGGACGTGGCCGTGGTCGTGACAAGGAAGAACGCAGTGCCGACGCCAAGCCGGTGAAAGAAGCGGCGCCGAAGGAAGCGAAAGAGCCGCGTCAGCCTAAGCCCCAGCGTGAGCAGCGTGAACCACGCGAGCCGCGCGAAGCACGTGAAGGCACCGAGGCTCGCCGCGAGCGCCCACCGCGTCAGCCACGCGAAGACCGTAAACCCGCCAATGAGCAGGCCGCACCGCAAACCGAGCTGCCACTGTCAGCTGATGCGGAGGCTGTCGATCAACTTGCACCGCAAGTCGAAGGCGTCGCCGCCGAAGGTGGAGAGGAGCAACCGCGTCGTCGTCGTCGTCGCGGCGGCCGTAACCGTAACCGTCGCGATCGCGATCAGGTCGCTGGTGAATCCACTGGTAATGAAGAGTCTGAGTTCGGCGAAGAAGGCACGGATGAAACCGAAGCCGAGATGCATCACACTACCGATGCTCATCCGTCACATGAAGCCCATGATGGGCACGCAACGCATGAGACTCATGTAACTCACGAGACGCACGAAGCGCATGCCGAGCATGCCGAAGCAGCCGCAGCCCCTGCAGCGGAAGTGCGGGCAATCGCGGAAGCGCCCGTGGAGACCGTGCACACAAGCCAGAACATCGTGCATGAGCCTCAGGTTGTCGAGTCTGCACATGAAGAGCCGGTCACTGCAGTGGTCGCTCCCCAAGCGCCAGTGCATGTGACACCTATCCCTGCCACAACGGCGAGTGTGGATATCGACGCGATGCTACGCGCTGCCGGCCTGCAGATGGCCGCCACCAATCCGGAGCGCCTGCGTGCTGTGCAGGCAGAACAGGCTTCGGTTGCACCGGCACCACGCGTGCCACGCGAGCGCAAATCGCCACCACCGGTATCGAACGAACCGTTGCAACAGGTTGAAACTCGAAATTGATAGTTAATGCCTGACGAAAAAACCCGCCGTGATCCGGCGGGTTTTTCTTTTGGGTTAATGACACTTCAAATAAGCTGACTATCGCGCACGGACACTCGCCTAGGTATCATGGCACCGTAGTAAAGTATCGACTGATACCCATTAGGAGAGCACCATCATGGTCGAACTCAAAGTCGATGGCATGACCTGCGGTGGTTGTGCCGCCAGCGTGAAGCGCGCGGTGCAGGCGCTGGACTCGAAGGCGAATGTCGATGTCGATCTACCTAGCAAGACCGTCAAGGTCGACACCACAGTCCAGCTCGAGGCAGTCAAGCGCGCCGTCGAGGATGCAGGTTACGACGTAATCAGTGCTGCCTGAAAAGTACGTCGGCTCTTAACGACCAGCAAGAGCAAATCGGCCATGCATTCACGGCTATCAGAGCTCGTCTTGCGCCAGAGCGGCGGCATAAAAAAGACGCCCTCCACCCGTCACTACGACGCAGAT
>CAZXRS010000330.1:0-1990 GCA_964642635.1 uncultured Bifidobacterium sp.
TCGTCGAAGGTGAAGCCGTACTGGAAGCCCGAGCAGCCGCCGCCCTGCACAAAGACGCGCAGCTTCAGCTCCGGATTGCCCTCTTCCTCAATCAGCTGCGCAACCTTGTTCGCCGCGCTGTCGGTGAAGTTGATCGGAGTTGGCATATCGATAGGTGCGTTCATGTTCCTGCTCCTTGAACCTGTATACGGTGATTATAGCGGCTGGCTCTGATCGCCGCCGGTAACGGTTACGCTGATTATGCGCCTGCGGAGCGGCAATTCAACCCTATGCGCCGCAGGGTGATCGCCGGTCCGCCAGGCCTCCGTCAAGGCAATATCGGTACGTGGCGCAGGCCGGTAGTCTCATCCAGCCCAAACATCAGGTTCATGCACTGCACGCCCTGTCCTGCCGCGCCCTTCACCAGATTGTCCTCAACCACCAGAATCACCAGCAGATCGCCGCCCCCCGGACGATGGACTGCGATGCGCAGCATGTTGGAGGCGCGCACCGACCGGGTTTCCGGATGGCTGCCGGCCGGCAAGACATCCACAAACGGGTCGTTCGCATAGTGCTGCTCGTACAGTGACTGAAAGTCGAGATCGCGTGCCTCGGGCAACAGCGTGGCATACAGCGTTGAATGAATGCCGCGGATCATCGGTACCAGATGCGGAACGAAGGTTAAGCCCACCTTGCGTCCCGCGATGGCCTCCAGACCCTGGACGGTTTCCGGAAGATGACGGTGACCTTTCACGCCGTACGCTTTGAAATTGTCAGCGGCCTCGGCCAGCAGCGTGTGCACTTCGGCCTTGCGGCCGGCACCGGACACACCGGACTTGCAATCGGCAATCAGCGAGGCCTCGTTCACCAGTGGCTTAGCTGGCGACAGCAGTGGTTTGAATCCCAGCTGCATCGACGTCGGATAGCAGCCTGGCAGACCGATCACACGCGCCTTGCGGATCGCATCGCGATTGACCTCGGGCAGACCGTAGATAGCCTCGTCGAGAATATCGGGACATGAGTGCGGCATGCCGTACCACTTCTCGAATTCGGCGGTGTCCTTGATGCGAAAATCAGCGGCCAGATCGATCACTTTCACGCCAGCAGCGAGCAGCTCGCGCGCCTGTGCCATCGCCACACCGTGCGGAGTCGCGAAGAACACCACATCGCACTGATCAAGGCGCGCCTTGTCAGGCGACGAGAAAGCCAGCGACACATGACCACGCAGCGATGGGAACATGTCAGCGACCGGCATGCCGTCTTCCTTGCGCGAGGTAATGGTGGTCAGCTCGACCTCAGGATGCGCTGCGAGTATGCGCAGCAGTTCCACGCCTGTATAACCGGTGCCACCGACGATGCCTACCTTGATCATTCCCGACTCCTGATACCCGAATGAGGAAAAATGTTATCCATGCTGTGTGCGACCCGGATCGCATCGCACGAATCATAACGCCCAAGAAAAAAGCCGCCGGGCAATAACCCGACGGCTTCGTATTGCATTGAAGCTTGGGATTAACGCTTCGAGAACTGCTTCGCGCGACGTGCTTTGCGCAGACCGACTTTCTTACGCTCGACCTCACGTGCATCGCGAGTGACGAAGCCGGCTTTCGACAGCTCAGGCTTGAGCGCTGCATCGTAGTCGATCAGTGCGCGGGTGATGCCGTGACGCACTGCGCCGGCCTGGCCGGACTCGCCGCCACCGTGCACATTGACCATGATGTCGAAACGCTCGACGTTGTTGGTGAGTTCCAGCGGCTGGCGGATGACCATCAGGCCAGTTTCGCGCGAGAAGTACTCTGCGGCGTCCTTGCCGTTGACGACGATCTTGCCGCTGCCTGCCTTGATGAACACGCGGGCCACTGCGCTCTTGCGACGGCCGGTTCCGTAGTTGTAGTTACCGATCATGTCTGTTCCTTACAGTTCAAGAGGCTTAGGTTGCTGCGCGCTGTGCGGGTGAGCGTCATCAGCATAGACCTTCAGCTTCTTCGCCATCGCGTAGCCCAGCGGGCCC
>CAZXRS010000331.1:0-1984 GCA_964642635.1 uncultured Bifidobacterium sp.
CCACCGGATGCGAGGCAAGAAATTCCACTACCTTGCGTGTATTGGCCACATGTTTTTCCATACGCAGTGACAGCGTTTCTATGCCCTGCAGAATGGTGAACGCATTGTGCGGACTCATCACTGCGCCAAAGTCGCGTAGGCCTTCGCGCCGCGCGCGCAATGCAAAGGGCGCGACAGTTGACTCTTCCGAAAACACCATGCCATGAAAACCGTCGTAGGGTTCGCACAGCTCGGCAAAGCGGCCGGTTTTCTCGTAGGCCTGTTGCCAATCGAAGCAGCCACCATCGACCAGTAAGCCACCGACGGCCGTGCCATGGCCACACAGGAACTTGGTCGCTGAGTGGAAGATTAAATCGGCGCCATGTTCAAAGGGCTTGAGCAAATAAGGTGTGGTGAAGGTGGAGTCGACCATCAGTGGCACATGATGCTCATGTGCGATCGCAGCGACACGCTCGATATCGAGCACGTCGAGACCGGGATTGCCCAGAGTTTCGGCGAATAGCACTTTCGTATTCGGGCGAATATGGCTTCGCCATGCATCGAGGTCGCGCGGGTCGACAAAGGTGGTGTCGATACCGAAGCGCTTCATGGTGTATGCGAGCAGATTCTGCGAGCCACCGTACAACGCGCGCGATGCCAGCACATGCGAACCGGCACCGGCAATGGTGGCCAGCCCAAGGTGTAGGGCTGCCTGACCACTGGCAACGGCGATGCCAGCCACGCCGCCCTCGAGTGCGGCGATACGCTCTTCGAGCACCGCATTGGTCGGGTTTGAAATCCGCGAGTACACATGGCCAGCGCGCTCCATATTGAACAGCGAGGCCGCATGATCAGAGTCACGGAACACGAAGGACGTCGATAAGTAGATCGGCGTCGCCCGGGCGCCGGTCGCGGGGTCCGGCGCGCCGCCGGCGTGCAGGGACAGGGTGTCAAATCCCGGGTATCGGGGATCGCTCATGCTCGCGCTCTCCTAGCGTTGGCTGTTTGGAATGGTCATTATAGGGGTGGAGCTCTGGCTTTTTTGGTATGAGTCAGCTACATTGCCTCTGCTGGGGGTCGAGAAGCACAACTGCTCGGAGGTGACAAGTGAAAGTCTCGGAGATACTGAAGGTCAAAGGCAATATCCTTTATACCGCGACGCCGGATACGCCATTGCGCGAAGCGATCCACACCATGTCCGAGCGCGATGTCGGCTCGCTGGTGGTGATGAAGGCCGGCAAGGTCTGCGGCATGTTGAGTTTCCGCGAAGTGATGCATGCGATTGATACCGCAACTGGTTCGGTTGGTGATGGCACCGTCGGTCAGCACATGGCCACCGACATCATGACCATCACACCAGATACCGACTTGAATGATATTCGTCGATTGATGCTGGAGCGTCATGCGCGTTATGTGCCCGTTATTGATAACGATGGCACCTTGATGGGTGTGATGTCTTTCTACGATATTGCGAAGGCAGTGCTTGAAGCGCAGACCTTTGAGAACAAGATGCTGAAGGCGTATATACGGGATTGGCCGGCTGAGACGGAGGAGTGAGGAGTCTTCCCTCGATTTCTTGGTTATTGGTTGATCATCGGTGGGTCCCAGCTTTCGCTGGGACGACAGTTTTGGAAGCCGACAGCCTCTGAACTTGTCGTCCCAGCGAAAGCTGGGACCCAGATTTTTGAAGGCTATCGCAATCCCAATGAATTCCCCCAACGCAAACCAATTCGCCCTACTCACCCAACGCCGCTTCGCTCCATTCTTTGGTGCGCAGTTCCTCGGTGCATTCAACGACAACCTATTCAAGACTGCGCTGGTCACGGCCATCACCTACGACGCAGCTTCATGGACAGACATCAACATTGGTCTCCTGAACAACCTGATCGCAGGTTTGTTCATTCTTCCTTTCGTCATAGCCTCGGCCACCGCTGGTCAGATCGCGGACAAGTTCGATAAAGCGGCGCTGATGCGTGCAGTGAAGATCATGGAAATTGCGATCATG
>CAZXRS010000332.1:0-1981 GCA_964642635.1 uncultured Bifidobacterium sp.
GCGCTGGATACTGCATAAGATGCCCACTCACACGCGCACCGTTTGTCTGGAATTTTTCGGGCAGGCGCGCGACGCGATTCCGTCGATTGTCGAGATCAAAGATTTTCTGGATGCTGAAACCAAAAAAGGCGGCGCGATTCTGGCCGGTCTGGAGCATCTGGACGAGCGTTATCTGCGCGCAGTCGGCTATGCGACCAAGTCCAAGCGCGGGGTGTTGCCCAAGATGGCTTTGTTCGGCGATATCGTCGGCGATGACGAAGACGCAGTCGCGCGTGCAACGTCCGAGGTGATTCGCCTTGCCAACACGCGGGTTGGCGAAGGTTTTGTTGCAGTGAGCCCTGAGTCGCGCAAGAAATTCTGGCTCGACCGTGCGCGTACTGCTGCGATTGCGCGCCATACCAATGCGTTCAAGATCAACGAAGATGTGGTCATACCCATCGACCGCATGGGTGAGTACACTGATGGCATCGAGCGCATCAATATCGAATTGTCGATCGCAAACAAACTCAAGCTGCTTGGTGAATTGCAGACCTTCTTCGCTAAAGGCCAACTACCGCTAGGTAAAAACGATGACACTGCAGGTCTTGATATACCGCCAGCTGAGTTGTTGGAAGATCGCGTCGTACAAGCAACGACGCTGATCGGGCAAGTGCATCAGCGCTGGACCTGGTTGCTCGCGAACTTCGACCTGAAACTAATCAATGCGAAGGGCAAGCTCATTGAGCTCGGGCTCGACAGTCTGTCCGCCGAGATGGATGCGCGTATCGCATCACAACCCAGCGCGACGGTGTTCGACCTTCTACAAGACCGGACGATACGCATTTCGTGGAAAGCTGAAGTGCGCGCCATGCTGCAACAGATTTTCGGTGGACTTGCGTTCAAGCCCATCATCGATGAATGCTCGGCGATTCACCAGCGCGTGCTGCGTGGCCGGGTATTCGTTGCGCTGCATATGCACGCAGGTGATGGCAACGTACACACCAACTTGCCGGTGAACTCCGACGACTACCAGATGCTGAAAGATGCGCACGCCGCCGTCGAGCGCATCATGGCGCTGGCGCGCTCCTTGAATGGCGTGATCTCGGGTGAGCACGGCATCGGCATCACCAAGCTTGAATTTCTTGCCGAAGACGAGATCGCTGAATTCCGCGATTACAAGCAGCGTATCGACCCTGAGGGACGCTTCAACAAAGGCAAGCTGCTGGCGAATGCCGACCTGCGCAATGCGTACACGCCATCCTTTGGTCTGATGGGCCATGAATCGCTGATCATGCAGCAGAGCGACATCGGTGCGATCGCTAACAGCGTTAAAGACTGCCTACGCTGCGGCAAGTGCAAACCCGTGTGTGCGACGCATGTGCCGCGCGCGAATCTGCTCTACTCGCCGCGCAACAAGATACTGGCGACCTCGCTGCTGGTCGAAGCCTTCCTGTACGAAGAGCAGACTCGTCGTGGCATCTCTATCAAACACTGGGAAGAGTTCGAAGATGTGGGCGCACATTGCACGGTCTGCCATAAGTGTCTGAATCCCTGCCCGGTCGATATCGATTTCGGCGATGTATCGATGAATATGCGCAATCTGTTGCGCAAGATGGGCAGGCGCTCGTTCAATCCGGGAACGCGCGCGTCCATGTTCTTCCTTAACGCGACTGACCCGGCGACGATTAATGCAACCCGTCAGGTGATGATGGGCTGGGGTTACAAGGTACAACGCTTCGCCAACGATTTGCTGAAGAACTTCGCGAAGAAGCAGACCAAGACGCCGCCGGCGACGGTCGGCAAGCCGCCGGTGCGCGAGCAAGTGATTCATTTTGTGAATAAGAAGATGCCTGGCAAGCTGCCGAACAAAACGGCGCGCGCGCTGCTCGATATTGAAGACAGCAAATTCGTGCCCATCATCCGCGACCCGAAAGCGACCACCGTCGACAGCGAAGCGGTGTTCTACTTCCCCGGCTGCGGCTCGGAGCGATTGTTTTCCCAA
>CAZXRS010000333.1:0-1974 GCA_964642635.1 uncultured Bifidobacterium sp.
ACTACCAGATCACCAAATGCTTCCGCGACGAAGATTTGCGCGCGGACCGTCAGCCCGAGTTCACGCAGATCGACTGCGAAACTTCGTTCATGACTGAGCAGGAAATTCGCGACATGTTCGAAGGCATGATCCGCGGCGTATTCAAGAATGTACTGAATGTCGAGCTGCCGAACCCATTCCCGGTCATGGACTTCGCCACGGCGATGGGCAAGTACGGCTCTGATAAGCCGGACATGCGCGTGAAGATGGAATTCACCGAACTCACCGACGTGATGAAAGACGTCGAGTTCAAGGTGTTCTCCGGCGCGGCCAACATGGACAATGGCCGCGTGGTCGGACTGCGTGTGCCCGGCGGTGCCGCGATGCCGCGCTCGGAAATTGACGCCTACACTCAGTTCGTTGCGATCTATGGCGCGAAAGGTCTGGCTTACATTAAGGTGAATGAGCTGGCGAAGGGCCGCGATGGTCTGCAGTCACCGATCGTCAAGAACATTCACGATGCTGCATTGACGAAAATCCTTGAGCTGACCGGTGCGCAAGACGGCGACCTGATTTTCTTCGGTGCCGACAAAGCGAAAATCGTCAACGACGCCATCGGCGCGCTGCGCGTGAAGATTGGTCACAGCGACTTTGGCCGCAAAGGCGGCTTGTTCGATGATGACTGGCGTCCGCTTTGGGTGGTCGACTTCCCGATGTTCGAGTACGACGAAGACGAAAATCGCTGGAACGCGCTGCACCACCCGTTTACTGCGCCGAAGGCCGGTCACGAGGAATTCATCTCCACTGCGCCGGGCAAAGCCATCGCGCAAGCGTATGACATGGTGCTCAATGGTTGGGAGCTCGGTGGTGGCTCGGTGCGTATTCATCGCGCTGATGTGCAGAGCAAGGTGTTTAAAGCGCTCAACATTAACGACGAAGAAGCGCAGATCAAATTCGGCTTCCTGCTCGACGCGCTGCAGTATGGCGCTCCGCCGCACGGTGGTCTCGCCTTCGGCCTCGACCGACTGGTCACGATGATGACCGGTGCGGAATCGATTCGCGACGTGATTGCGTTCCCCAAGACGCAGCGCGCACAATGTCTATTGACACAGGCGCCCAGCGAAGTCGACGAGAAGCAGTTGCGCGAGCTGCATATCCGTTTGCGTGCAACGGAGCCGGCGGTCAAGAGCTAACACTGAACAGCGCCAAAAAAAGCGGCCGGAGGACCTATGTCCCCGGCCGTTTTTTCTTGCGTTCGGCGACGACACCCACTGCCTGCAATCAGGGCATAATTAACCCATGCCCGCTTTTAAGATTCCCGAGTCCGTCCTTGTCGTGATCCACACCGCCGACCTGCAGGTGCTGCTGATCGAGCGTGCCGACAAGCCGGGTTTCTGGCAATCAGTGACAGGCTCCAAGGACGCGGTCGATGAGCTTTTGGTCGAGACGGCGGTTCGTGAAGTGTTCGAGGAAACAGGCATCCAGATTGGTAGTGCCACGGTCCCTGTTGATCATCTTCGTGACTGGCAACTGTCCAACGTCTACGAAATCTATCCCGTTTGGCGTCATCGTTATGCGCCGGGCGTCACGCACAACACGGAGCACGTGTTTGGGCTGTGCGTGCCGCGAGACATATCCATCACACTAGCGCCGCGTGAACATCTGCAATTTCAATGGCTGCCCTGGCGAGATGCTGCCGATCTTTGCTTTTCACCCTCTAATGCGGAAGCGATACTACAACTGCCGCTCCACACCGAATCTGACCTTAACGACGCATGAAGCTGCGAATCGCTACCTGGAATATTCACAAGGGTGTCAGCGCGCTCGGTAGTCGTCCTCGTGTGCATGGCATCAAGCAAGCCTTGTCGGGAATCGCAGCCGACGTGGTTTTTCTGCAGGAAGTTCAAGGACGGCATGACCTGCTGGCGCTAAAACATGCAAGCTGGCCGTCGCAGGGGCAGCATGAATTCCTCGCCGGCGAAACTCAGCACAGTG
>CAZXRS010000334.1:0-1956 GCA_964642635.1 uncultured Bifidobacterium sp.
CTGAAATCATGCTTCTTGATGAAGAAGATCCAAGTAAGCCGATCACCATGTATACGGCATCGACCTATGTACTTCCGGGTCAGGAAAGAGAGCTTCTGCTGAAGTCCAGATCGCCAAATCCCCCCAAAAAAATTCTGATCAAGGCAAGAACCCATACCGGCCCAATGGAATTTCATGTGGTTCTGGCATCTGATTAATCGGATAACTCGCATCCTTCAGTGTTTGCTGTTGGTGACATCTACCAACGTATTCGGCAATTCGCCCGATATTACTGACATTGCTGAAGGTGAGCCTACGCTTATATCGCTGACTATCAATGGTCAGCTCAGTGACCCATCTGCGTTGGTAATCAGGGCCTCAAACAATCAATGGTGGCTACCGATAGACGCATTGCGGCGAGCAAAAGTTATTGTCTCTGGTGATGCAGTACGCACCTTCAATGAAGCTAGCTACGTGCCGCTGTCATCCTTGAAAGTATCAGCGCTAAATTTTGACGAGGCGACACAGTCGCTGAGTCTTCGCTTGATGCCATCCCAATTTGAACCCACACGTTTGCAGTTGCGCACTATGCAGAGCAACTCAGTAGCGCCTGGCGCTGGAGCCTTTCTGAACTACGACCTGTTGCTTGAGCACAGCACTGCTGGCAGGGGCGTTTCTGCGTTTGCTCAGCTTGGCGGCGCCATCGGTCCGGGAGTTTTCATTGCTGACCAATGGTTTATCGATCGACCCGAATTCCGCAGAGCCTTACGACTGGATACCAGCTATACCGTCGATGACGTGGCACAGATGCGGACGCTTCGCATCGGCGACTCGATCACTCGTGCGACGACGCTGTTGGGAAGACCTGTTCGCATCGGCGGTCTGCAGTGGGGAAACAATTTTCTGATCCGTCCCGACCTGATCACAGTGCCCACCGCAACGCTGTCAGGCCAGTCTGCGCTACCGTCCACGGCCGATCTCTATGTGAACAACGTGCTTCAGTCACGTCAATCTTTGCCACCGGGCCCATTTTCGATCAGCACCGCACCCATCGTCACCGGCGATGGTGAAGTGCTACTAAAACTTACCGACCCGTCAGGACAGGAGCAATTAATCAGCCAGCGTTTCTATGCCACCACTGCGCTACTGGCCGCCGGATTGAGTGATTATTCATTAGAAATTGGTGCGCTCCGAAAGAATGTCGGAATCAATAGCAATGATTACGGTGATTTGCTCGCCTCAGCGAGCTGGCGGCACGGATTCACAGACAGCCTCACCGCCGAGGGCAATGCCAGCATCCAGCAGGGTGGTCCGAGTGGCTTACTCGTCGGTCTCACTAACGCTATACCGGGTCTGGGCGTGGTAACGGTCGCCGCAGGCGCCAGCCATGGTGAGGCGGGTAACGGGGCGCAGCTCGCCATAGGGATAGAGCGGCGAACCAATCCTCATAGTTTTTCGCTCAGATCTCAGGCAGCTAGTAGCGATTACCGGCAATCTGGAGTCGATGCGGATCAGACGCTGCGTCGTCTGGACAATCTTTTCTATGGCTACCAAATCGCCGGTCTTGGCAGCCTGGGCCTGTCATGGACGCGACAGCAGCGAATGAATAACGCGTCAGTGTCGATTGCTACAGCAAGTTTCAGCACCCGGCAGTCACGCTGGGGCAGTTTGATACTCTCACTCGCGGATCTAAGCGCAGAGTCCCGCGATACCTCGCTCAACATATTTTGGGTACTCAGTCTTGGCCCGTCGACCAGCGCGAGTGCCTTTCACACGCAATCGGAGAAGGGCGCGTCGCAAGACGTTTTCCAAATTCAGAAAAGTATGCCGTCTGCTGAAGGATGGGGATACCGACTCCAGCTTGCCAGAAATGCCGCGCAACAGGCAGCGCTAACCGCGCAGAACGCTTACGGAGTCGCTCGAATCGAGGCCGCAGAGCTCCGCGGCGACACGAGTACCCGAGTGGGGCTGAGCGGC
>CAZXRS010000335.1:0-1945 GCA_964642635.1 uncultured Bifidobacterium sp.
ATTGGGCGTGTCGGCGGCAAAACCGATGTTGTAGTAATGCTTGAGAATCAGGTTCTCGCCGTTCGCATCCAGCGACGAGTTAAATGCCGGGAATTTCTTCAGCGCAGATACGCTGGCCTTGATCACGAATGCGAGCATGGTCAGCTTCACACCAGACTTCGCGAGGGACTCGTTGGCACTCTTACGGAATTCTTCCAGCTCGGTGATGTCGGCGTTGTCGTACTGAGTGACGTGCGGAATCATGACCCAGTTTCGGTGCAGATTTGGACCGCTGATCTTCTTGATACGCGATAGCGGCTCGAGTGAGGTCTCGCCGAATTTCGAGAAGTCGAGGGACGGCCATGGCAACAGTCCGAGCGCAGCACCACCACCAGCGGCTGAGCCAGTCGAACCACCGGCCATCACGCCTTTGACGAAACCTTGTATGTCTTCTATCAAGATGCGACCCTTAGGACCGCTGCCAGCCACACGACTCAGATCAACGCCCAGTTCGCGCGCGAACTTGCGTACTGATGGTGATGCATGCGATTTGCCGTTGGAGGCCGGCGCAGAAACCACATTCGCCGCCGCGGGTGCAGGAGCAGGTGTAGGTGCGCTTACAGGCGCAGCCGCCGGAGCGTGAGCTGGTGCGGAGGATGCAGCGGGTGCAACTGCAGCGCCCTCTACCGCATCCAGTAGCAAGATCAGCGAGCCCTCGGCGACCTTGTCACCGATCTTGAGTTTCATTTCCTTCACGACGCCCGATGCGCTGCTAGGAATCTCCATGCTCGCTTTGTCGGATTCAACGGTAATCAGCGACTGCTCGGCCTTCACCGTATCGCCCGGTTTGACGAGCAATTCGATGACCTCCACTTCCTTGAAATCACCGATATCCGGGACTTTGATTTCTACCTGGCTCATTGTTGTTGGCTCCGTGGGTTCCGGGTCACCTGCGACGAGGCGCTATTGATAACCGGACTGTAACTAGGATTTTGTTTTTTCAAGGCAGGTGTCAACTCGCGAAACCTGCCTCCACCCATCAAATCGTTATCGGATTGGGCTTGTTCGGATTTATGCCGTACTTCGCGATCGCTTTCGCAACCACTGAAGCATCCACCTTACCCTCGTCAGCCAGCGCCTTCAGCGCAGCGACCGCGACGAAGTAGCGATTGACTTCGAAGAACTCACGCAGCTTCGCGCGCGTGTCGGAACGACCGAAGCCATCGGTCCCCAGCACGCGATAACTGCGGCCCTTGGGTATGAACGGACGGATCTGTTCGGCATAGGCGTGCATGTAATCGGTGGCCGCAATCACTGGACCTTCGCTGCTCTGAAGTTGCTGCGTCACATACGGCACACGCGCCTGTTTCGCGGTGGGGTTCAGCATATTCCAGCGATCCGCATCCTGACCGTCACGCGCCAGAAGCGTGAACGACGGCGCGGACCAGATATCGGCGGCGACATCCCAGTCTGCCTCGAGCAGCTTCGCGCCTTCGATCACTTCGCGCAGGATGGTGCCGGAGCCCATCAACTGCACACGCTGCTTGGCTTTTTTCTGTGCCGAAGGCTGTAGCAGGTACATACCTTTCAGAATGCCCTCTTCCTGACCTGGCTTGAGACCCGGATGGGCGTAGTTCTCGTTCATCAGTGTGATGTAATAGAACACGTCTTCCTGCTTCTCGACCATGCGCTTTAAGCCGTCATGCATGATGACCGCGACTTCGTGCGCAAAGGTCGGGTCATAGGGCAAACAGTTCGGAATGGTCGAGGCCAGCACATGGCTGTGGCCGTCTTCGTGCTGCAGACCTTCGCCATTGAGCGTGGTACGACCCGAGGTGCCACCAAGAAGGAAGCCGCGCGCGCGCATGTCGCCCGCTGCCCATGCCAGATCGCCGACGCGCTGCAATCCGAACATCGAGTAGAAGATGTAGAACGGAATCATCACGCGATTGTTCGTCGAGTAGGA
>CAZXRS010000336.1:0-1943 GCA_964642635.1 uncultured Bifidobacterium sp.
AGTTGCCATCGCGCCCGATCTGACGCATCAGGTACATGCCCATCACATAGCCGCCGAGCGCGAAGAATAAGCCGTGACCGAGTGAGAGCACACCAGCGATACCCCAGACGAGGTCCATCGCCAGCGCGCAGATCGCGTAGCACATGATTTTGCCAATCAGTGCAACGGCGTAGTCACTCATGTGAAACACGCTGCCTTCGGGTGCGAACAGATTCATCGTCGGCGCGAGAACGCAGATCACCATCAGCGCGATGATGAATGCGCGCCAGCCATGTGCGGATAGCAGCGGTGCTGGCTGCGGGAGTTCAAGAGGTTTCAATGCTTGTTTGTCCATGTCATGCCTCCGCGCTGCGGCCCTTGAGCGCGAATATGCCTTGCGGGCGTTTCTGTATGAAGATCACGATCATCACCAGCACAGCAATCTTCGCGAGCACTGCACCAGCAACGCCCTCAAGCAACTTGTTGAGAATGCCTAGGCCTAGCGCCGCATAGACGGTACCGGCGAGTTGGCCGACGCCGCCAAGCACGACCACCATGAAAGAGTCGACGATGTAGTTCTGACCCAAGTCCGGGCCGACATTGCCGACCTGTGACAAGGCCGCGCCCGCAAGACCCGCGATACCGGAGCCCAATGCAAACGCGAGCATGTCGATACGCGCGGTGTTAACGCCCATGCAAGCCGCGATCGGTCGATTCTGCGTAACACCGCGCACGAACAATCCAAGACGCGTTTTAGAAATCAGCAGTGCCATGCCCAACAGCACCGCAAGTGCGAAGCCGATGATGACGAGACGGTTGTACGGTAGCGTGAGATTAGCCAGCACTTGAAGGCCGCCGGACATCCACACCGGGTTTTCCACGCCGACGTTCTGCGCGCCAAAGATCGTTCGCACGCCCTGGATCAGCACCAGACTGATGCCCCAGGTGGCCAGCAGTGTTTCAAGCGGGCGGCCATACAGATGGCGCAACACCAGCCGTTCAATGATGGCGCCAACGACAGCGGAAGCGAAAAAGGCCACCGGCAACGCAACCAGCAGATACCAGTCGAACGCTGAAGGGAGGTATTGCCGGAACAGCGCCTGCACAACATAGGTCGCATACGCGCCGATCATGATCAGCTCACCATGTGCCATGTTGATCACACCCATCAGGCCATAGGTAATCGCCAGACCGAGTGCGGCCAGTAGCAGGATGGATCCGAGACTCACGCCGGTGAATACTACGCCGAGTTTTTCACCGAGTTGTAGCGTGGATTCGATCTCACGCAGCGACGCTGCGAGCGCGGCCTTTACTTCGGGATTCGTCTCTTCAGCCAGTCGCTGATTGAGCAGCAACACCGTGTCGGGCGTTGCCGCAGCAGCGATATCTTTTGCCGCCTGACGTCGGGTCGCAACATCATCAACGCCGAGTGACGCCGCAGCCTTCGCGAGCTGCAATCTGGCTTTCACCGTCGGGTCGGACTCTGCGGCGATGGCCTTGTCGATCAACACTAGTTTCGATGCATCGGGCTCCTTGAGCAAAGCGTTGGCCGCGCCTAGGCGCTCCATCACATCTTTCGACAGCAGCCGCAACGCCGCCATAGCGTTGTCTAGCTCGCCGCGCATGCGGTTATTGCTGATGATGTCTTCGGCGCTCTCGGGCAAGGCGACGGTCTCGCCCGTCACTGCATCGATTGCTTTGTCATCTTGCACGATCAGCACGCGAGTGCCCGCGACCTTCGCCGCGTCTTCATTCATGGCCTTGATCAGTGCGAAAGTTTTTTCGTCCGCGTTCGCGATCGCGCCAGACAGCGCGGCGATTCGACTTTCGGTATCTCCGATCGCAAGTTTCTTCGCTTCGTCCGCGGTCAGTGCATGCGCGCCGCTGATGGCGACAGCCATGCCCAGCGCAGCGATCAGCGCCTTTGCAGAGCAGCGATTCAAGGCGGTCATTAATCTCATGTT
>CAZXRS010000337.1:0-1932 GCA_964642635.1 uncultured Bifidobacterium sp.
TCGCATGAGCTGGGCATCAAGCTGATGGAGCTGGAGACACAGGCCCATGAGCTCGCCGGTCAGCCTTTTAATCTGAATTCGCCGAAGCAGATCGGCGAGATTTTCTTCGACAAGTTGAAGCTGCCCGTGGTGAAGAAGACCGCGAGTGGTGCGCCGTCGACGGATGAAGAGGTATTGCAAAAACTGGCCGAGGACTATCCGCTGCCGAAATTGTTGCTGGACTATCGCGGCATGTCGAAGCTGAAGTCGACGTACACCGACAAGCTGCCGAAGATGGTCAATCCTCATACCGGTCGCGTGCATACCAATTACGGACAGGCGATCGCGGTCACGGGTCGCTTGTCATCGAATGATCCAAACTTGCAGAACATTCCGGTGCGCACTGCCGAGGGTCGTCGCATACGCGAAGCCTTCATACCTTCGCCGGGCAATGTGATTGTTTCGGCGGATTACTCGCAAATCGAGCTGCGCATCATGGCGCATCTGTCGGAGGATCCGGCGATGCTGCGTGCATTCGCGTCTGGTGAGGATATTCACCGTGCCACTGCCGCCGAGATTTTTGGTGTGCCTTTGGCGGAGGTACAGGGCGAGCAGCGTCGCGCGGCCAAGGTGATTAACTTCGGCCTGATTTACGGTATGAGTGTGTTTGGACTGGCCGGTAATCTTGGCGTCGAGCGTTCTGCCGCGCAGATGTACATGGATAAATACTTCACCCGTTTCGCTGGCGTGAAGCGTTTCATGGACGATATCCGCCAGCAGGCGAAGTCGCATGGTTTTGTGCAGACGGTATTCGGTCGGCGCCTGTGGCTGCCTGAGATCAATTCACCGAACGGTCCACGCCGGCAAGGCGCTGAACGCGCAGCGATTAATGCGCCTATGCAGGGTACGGCGGCTGATCTGATCAAACTGGCGATGGTTGCGGTACAGGATTGGCTCGAGCGCGAGCACCTGCGCTCGCTGATGGTGATGCAGGTGCATGATGAATTAGTGCTGGATGTGCCTGAGTCCGAGCTCGCGTTAGTGAAGGAGAAGCTGCCGCAATTGATGGCTGGTGTGGCCGAGCTGAAGGTGCCGCTGGTCGCTGAGGTGGGTGCGGGGGCGAATTGGGAGGAGGCGCATTGAGGGTCGTCACTATTTTGAACAAAGACTCTGGATTCCGGCCTGCGCCGGAATGACGATTTTTAGGCCGATAGCTTTTAAAACGTCATCCCGGCGCAGGCCGGAATCCAGTGTCTTTCGTCGATTGATCTCATCGTATCAACGGAGCTAAGCAATGAAAGACCTCACCAACGACCTCACCTCCCTACTATCCAACCCCGACGCCAACAACAACCCCAACCGTCGCGACTTCATCAAAGCCACCCTCGGTACCGGCTTCGCTGCTGCGGTGTTGCCGACGCTGTCGAGCGCCGCGATCGTTACGGATACTGAAGGACTGGAAGCCGGCACCATAACGGTGATGGTAGGTGACCATCCTATGCAGGTCTATCGTGCGCAACCGAAGGGAAAGAAAAATCTGCCCATCATTCTCGTCGTGTCGGAGATTTTCGGTGTGCATCAGCATATCGCCGACATCGCACGCCGCTTCGCAAAGCTCGGCTATCTGGCACTCGCGCCGGATCTGTTCGGGCGGCAGGGTGATCCGACCACGTTCACGTCTATCCCCGATCTGCTGAAAAATCTGATCGCGAAAGTACCGGACGAACAGGTGATGAATGATCTCGATGCCTGCGAAGCCTGGGCCTATCGCAATACCGGTGATACCCGCCGCATGGGCATCACCGGGTTTTGCTGGGGCGGACGCATCACCTGGCTGTATGCATCACATAATCCGAAGGTCAAAGCCGGAGTCGCCTGGTATGGCCGACTAGTAGGTGAAAAAAATGCGCTACAGACCAGTTATCCGGTGGATGTGGCTGCTTCGCTGAAAGC
>CAZXRS010000338.1:0-1916 GCA_964642635.1 uncultured Bifidobacterium sp.
AAGTGGCTGCTCGAGAATGGTGTGCTGAAAGCAGACTTCAACTCTTACGGTTCGCGTCGCGGCAATCACGAGATCATGATGCGCGGCACCTTCGCTAACGTGCGTATCAAGAACCTGATGATTCCGGCCAAGCCCGACGGCTCGCGCGCCGAAGGTGGCATCACCATCCACCAGCCGAGCGGTCAGGAAATGTCGATCTACGACGCCGCAATGAAATACATCCATGACGATGTGCCGACCATGATCTTCGCCGGCGAAGAATACGGCACCGGCTCGTCACGTGACTGGGCAGCAAAAGGCACTCAGCTACTGGGCGTGAAAGCCGTCGTCGCGCGTTCTTTCGAGCGTATCCATCGCTCGAACCTGGTGGGTATGGGCGTGCTACCGCTGCAGTTCCTCGGTAACGACAGCGTACAGTCGCTGAACATCACCGGTAACGAGCGCTTCGATCTGGAAGGCCTCGAGCATGACATCAAGCCGCAACAGGAAGTAACGCTGGTGATCCGTCGTGCCAACGGTGATGCACAGCGTGTGAAGCTGCTGCTGCGCATCGACACACCGATCGAGGTGGATTACTATCGCCACGGTGGCATCCTGCCGTTCGTGCTGCGTCAACTTCTAGCAGCGTAATGCCGATCAGACCGGCGGACTCGTCCGCCGGTCACCCGCTATTCGCTAGACAAATAACAGGAGACAAGTATGTGGAAGATGCTCGTAGCATTCATTATTTTTGCGGTGATCGCTTTGGCCGCTGTGTTCAGCATGGGCGACAAGGCCAACATGCAGGGCGAAGCCGGCGGCCACACAGAGGAAGCCAAAACCGAAGCGCCAGCAGCAGCGCCTGCCGAGGCGCCCG
This sequence comes from uncultured Bifidobacterium sp., assembly GCA_964642635.1. Classification (GTDB taxonomy): domain Bacteria; phylum Pseudomonadota; class Gammaproteobacteria; order Burkholderiales; family Burkholderiaceae_D; genus Pernthalerella. The sequence continues at coordinate 857 of CAZXRS010000338.1, forward strand.
CAGCTGCTCCGGCGGCGGCTGAAGGCGAAAAGAAGTAATTAGCGTCAAGCGCTGTATCAAGCCCGCTTCGGCGGGCTTTTTTATTTCCACGTCACGTCCGGTAGAATCCGCTGTCAACCCTGCCACCCTGCCCCCATGCGCCGCTCACCGAAAAATCCTGTCCGCAAGTTCTCCGCTGAAAGCCAACGCCTCGCCTCGCTTGCACAGTCGATGGTGCGCGCCTCGAGTCGTATCGAAGCGCGCGCCTGGGAAGCGCGCCTTGATGCGCTGCTGCAGAAGCAGCTGGCCAATCAACAGCAGCAAGCGATCGACAACGCACTTGATCACCTGTTCCATACCGATCTCGATGCCTACGATGCGTTGCTGGATTCGGTCGAGGCGATCAGTAGCAGCTGCACGATCGAGCATGAAGGCAAACGCTACGACGCACTGCTGATCACCGTGCCGGTACTCGCCTGGACCCGCTTCAGCATTCCCTCCGGCCCGATCAATGCCACCACATTACAAACGATTAGTGCCCATCTGTATGGCCACATACTGGCTGAGAACACGCGAGCAGCCATTACGCCAACCCTGTTTTCGATTGACCAACTACCCCGCAGCTACTGCGACAACTATCAGCTGACGCGACTGATGGCCGAGGCCGCACTCACTAACAAGCCCTTGCAGGCGCCAACATCGCTTCCGGAAACCGCCCCTTTCCTCGCTGATACCCGCCATCTGCTGGCAGTAGTCACCGCGGAAGCTGGTCAACCGCTGTTGCGCTGGCAGGAAGAAGACGCGGGCAGCAATCGCCAGACACTCAGTCAAGCTGCGCTGACGCAATGGCAGCTACAGGCTGGCCCTAATTTGCAGTCTTTGCTGCCTGGCTGTGGCATCGAGTTGCTATTACCGGGCGCCTATTACGTGACGTGTCGAGACGCTGACAAGGCGATACGTCCGATCTCGCTGCGTGCTGCCGTCAATTTCCTCACGCATGCGCTTTCCATCGAACCCGCTCAACTATCGACAGTGATTGCGGCTATTGGTGATGAAGCAAGCGAGATGCGTGTTGACGAAT
>CAZXRS010000339.1:0-1915 GCA_964642635.1 uncultured Bifidobacterium sp.
ACGGCGCTTCGGCCCGGATTGATCGTCCGATGGTGCCGACAATTCGATCCTCGGGCGCAGGCGCTTGGAAGCCCTGATCAGATTGTTGATGATGACGAAACGCATGGGGGTTCCTCCGTGGGTGTGCGTGTCGTGGCACGCCGTCGTTTTGTTGTCAGAAATGCGGCTTACGAATAGTAATAGGATTTGAGAAATGGTGCAGACCACCTTTCTTGAAGTGATTTTAACGAATTAGCAACGGGCAGCAAAAATTGGAACAGCAGCACACGAAGAGCACTATGCAGCGCACAATCATGCTAATCCTGGACGGCACGGCCGCCAACGGCTGGAGTAAGGCCGTCGAATGGATGATCACTTTTGTGGTGCTGACCAATTGCGCGGCGGTCGTGATTGACTCCGTGCCGGAAATCCACAGCGAATTCGGCGAGTATTTCCATGAATTCGAGTTCTGGAGCGTGATGTTTTTCTCGGTCGAGTATGTGCTGCGCGCCTGGAGCTATGGCGCCCGCTACGCGAAGGAGAATGGCGGCGCATGGCGAGGTCGCAAAGAATACATGTTCAGTTTTTTTGGACTGATCGACTTCTTTGCCACGGCACCGCACTATCTACATGCGCTATTCCCCTACCTCGATCTGCGAGTGCTGCGCGTCCTGCGCTTGCTGCGAATCCTGAAACTCTCCAATTACAATACCGCATTGCAAGATCTTTTCTCAGCGGTGAATTCTGAGCGCAAGGCCTTCGCGTCAGCGCTATTCCTGCTGCTCATTGCCACCATCGTCTCGGCCTCGCTCATGTATTTCGCTGAAGGCCACCACCAGCCTGAGGTGTTTGGCTCGATTCCGCACTGCATCTACTGGGCCATCATCACCATCACGTCCGGCTACGGCAACGTTGAGCCGGTGACGGCAGGTGGACAATTTATTGCCCTCATTACCGGCTTCCTCGGCGTCTGTATGGCTGCGATCATGACGGGTATCGTCGCGTCCGCATTCTCGAACCAGATGTCGCGCAAAAAAGCCGCGTTCGGCCAGCAGCTGCGTGCCGCACTGGCTGATGGCGTCGTCACCGATGCAGAGCGCGAGTTGTTGGCCAAGCTGCAGCGCCAATACCGTCTGTCGGACGACACCGTTAACGGCATGCTGGAGGAAGTGAAAAAAGAACTGGGACACAGCACCTGAGCCGTGCCTGAATCTTGCCTCACACTGACCGAACTATTTCCGCTAGCAGTAGAAACTACTGTCTGCGTAATCACTGCAATTCATTATGATCAAAGCTATTAAGCAACGTCTGTTCGAAATTCTGGAAGGCTCAGTCCATGACCGAGCCAGCCGTGCCTGTGAAATCTTTATCGCCACCCTGGTGGTGGCCAACGTCGTCGCCATCATTCTCGAGTCGGTGCAGTGGATGCACGATGCGTATCACGAAGCCTTCGAACTTTTCGACCTCGTCAGCGTGATGCTGTTCTCGGCTGAATATGTGCTGCGCGTATGGACCTATGGCGTCAAGTACAACAATGAAAATGGCGGAGCGTGGCGCGGCCGCAAGGAATACATTTTCAGCTTCTACGGTTATATCGACTTTTTCGGCACCATGCCGTTTTATGCACAGCTACTGTTCCCGGGACTAGATCTGCGCGTGTTGCGAATTTTCCGTCTGCTGCGAATCTTCAAGCTGTCGCGCTATAACAGTGCACTGCAGGATCTGTTCGATGCCATCAAAGCCGAGCGTGACTCGTTTACCTCGGCCATGTTCTTGCTACTTATCTCCTGCCTGCTGTGCTCGTCACTGATCTATATCGCCGAAGGGCATCTGCAGCCCGAGGTATTCCCCTCGATACCGGCCACCATGAAGTGGTACATCCTGACCATCATCTCTGGTTGGGGCAACGTGGATCCGGTCTCTATTTTCGGAACCG
>CAZXRS010000340.1:0-1896 GCA_964642635.1 uncultured Bifidobacterium sp.
TCGGGTAGCAGGTGGCAGTTCAATGCCGTGCCATCGCGCTTGCCGAACCAGTCGATCTCGGTCAGCAGACGCTGCGCCGCTGGCGCATCCGCAACCACCACCACCAAGGTCTTTTGCTCGGACTTGAGATGATGGGCGGCCTCTGCAAGCGCCAACGGCTCAGCCGCGCCATGCAGTGCGGGCAGGACAAAGCGGGTGCCGGGCTTTGGCGGCTTAAGCAGATTTGGGTCGGAAGACATGGCAGGCCGCGGGTGCCCTGAGGGCGGGCGAGGGGCTACAATGGCGCTATTGCTAAAGCCGAAATTATAGATGAGATGAGCTTCCCGAGCTTTGTTGCCCTGATACCCGCCGCCGGCGTTGGCGCCAGGATGGGTGGCAAGATGCCCAAGCAGTACGCGCAGATTGCCGGCAAGCCCATGTTGCAGCATGTGCTCGATACTTTTTCTTCGGTGTCATTGATCGAGCACCTCTATGTGGTCGTCAGTGCAGAGGACGCGTACATCGACGACCTGGCATTGCCAGAGCGCTGTACTGTGTTGCGCTGTGGTGGTGAGACGCGGCAGGCCTCGGTGACGAACGGGCTGCTGGCAATCGCCGACCGAATCAGTGCTGATGATTGGGTGCTGGTGCACGATGCGGCACGTCCTGGTCTGACGGTCGAGCTGATCGACAAGCTGATCGCTTTCGTGAAAGAGGACGAGGTTGGTGGTCTGCTTGCGCTGCCGGTCGTCGATACCATCAAGCGCAGCAATGGTCATGGCCGCGCGGATCAGACTGTTGCGCGCGATCTGCTCTGGGCTGCACAGACACCTCAGATGTTCCGGCACCAGACGCTGTTACAGGCCTTGCAGAACGCGAAGGACATCACCGACGAGGCTAGCGCCATAGAGGCGCTGGGCTTGCATCCCAAGCTGGTCGAGGGCAGTGCGCGCAATTTCAAGGTCACGCTGCCGGAAGATTTTCTGCTGGCCGAACTTCATCTGAAAGGACATGCATGAGCAAGCCGCCGTTCCGCATCGGTCAGGGGTATGACTGTCACGCACTGGTGCCGGGACGGCCATTGATTATTGGTGGCGTCACTATTCCTCATCGCGCCGGCCTGCTCGGGCACTCGGATGCCGATGTACTGCTACATGCCATCACGGATGCGCTGTTCGGTGCCGCCGGACTGGGCGATATTGGTAAGCATTTCCCCGACACGGACACGCAGTTCAAGGGTGCAGATTCGCGCCAGTTGCTGCGCGAAGCGGGTAAGCGGGTGAACACGGCGGGTTATTCGATCGGCAATATCGATGCGACCATCATCGCGCAAGCGCCAAAAATGGCGCCGCACCTTCCGGGCATGATCACGAACATCGCTCAAGACCTGGGCCTTGATCCGGCGCAGGTGAACCTTAAGGCGAAGACCAATGAGCGGCTGGGGTGGGAAGGTCGGGAAGAGGGTATTGCCGCGCAGGCAGTAGCACTCCTGATCGGTGAGTGATAATAGTTCTCATCTACATCCAGCTCTTTATCCATAGTTTTTCACAATTGCGTGCATTGAATAAGCCAATTTGAGCTTTGTCACGCCCAGCCCCAGAATCCAACGTCGGAAACTATGACAAAGTAGTCGGGTTTCAGTCGTGGTCGACCGCCGTCGCACTCATGAATGCTCGTGGCGGTGTGTTTCTGATGTGAATTCATAAGGAGATAGCAATGTCCAAGCTCAAAGGCTCCAAGACCGAGGCCAACCTGAAAGACGCTTTCGCAGGCGAGTCTCAGGCAAACCGTCGTTATCTGTATTTCGCGAACAAGGCTGACGTTGAAGGTCAGAACGATGTTGCAGCACTGTTCCGCTCCACCGCTGAAGGTGAAACTGGCCACGCGCACGGCCACCTCGAGTACCTCGAGCAGTGC
>CAZXRS010000341.1:0-1876 GCA_964642635.1 uncultured Bifidobacterium sp.
GGATCCCGAGGCTTACGAGGCAGCCTTACGCCGGCTTGAGATGCCACCGCAGCGCTGCTGCGCGATCGAAGATTCACGTAATGGTCTGCTGGCTGCAAGACTCGCCGGGCTGGAAGTGGCGATTGTGAAGAGCGAGTTCTTTGCAGATGAGAAGTTTAATGAAGCTGCGCTGGTGGTGGATGAGTTGACTCAACTGCTTTCTAGCGGCGCGGCGAAATTGTCCGCTTAGGTCAAGACGCTGAATCCCGGCTTTTGCCGGGATGACGATTTTATGGCCGCAATGTTTATTTGAACACTGATGGCCTCAGCGAAGGCTGGCAATAGTAGCGTCCGTCCTTAAAACGGCGCGTTCAGCTTCACGATCGTCCAGTTCAGATACGCCGCAAATCCTACCCAAACCAGATAGGGCAGCAGCAACAGCGCCGATAGTGGTGAATATCTGCGCACCAGCAGCGCCATCAGGAGTATCGACAACCATAGCGGTACTACTTCAATCAGCGCAATGTCCGGCCTGTGGGCAGTGAAGAAAATCGCGCTCCACAGAATATTGAGTACGATGTTCAGCCATAGCGCACCGAGCAGATAGCGTCGCTGAACCTCATCGCCCAGTCGCCAGGCGCGCACGCCGGCGATACCCGTAAGAACATAAATCGTGGTCCAGACCGGACCAAACAGCCAGTCCGGCGGCTGCCATGATGGCTTCACCAGCGCAAAGTACCAGGGGTCGATCTCGGTAGCGAGGCCACCAACGCCACCGGTGATGATGGCGATCAGGACGGCCATAAAGACCGGTTTGCGTTCGGGTGTCAGCAGTGAATTCACGTCAGTTTTCTCATCGCAGGCGAGCCTGCCGCGACGAGATCAAACCCTCGCCAATCCGAGCAGGTGCGCCATGTCCTTCAGGAAGATTTTCACGTGTGCGAGAGGCTTCGAGCGTACCAGACGCTTGTTCATGTAAGCATCGAAGGTCAGTCGCTGCACGTCCTTGTCCCGGCACATGGCCACGAAGCGCTCACGCCGCTTGTCGCTGGAGTACCAGAAGTGCTGCATGATACCGAGAACCCAGAAGACTTTCCCGTGAGCGCGCATAAATCGCTTGCGCGCATTCGCCAGACAGCGGGCGTCGCCGGTGGACAAGAACTCATGTACCGCGTCGGCAGCCTGACGGCCACCTTCCATCGCGTAGTAAATACCTTCGCCTGACGACGGCGCGACCACACCGGCAGCGTCGCCGGCCAACACCACATCGCGACCATTGTCCCAGCGCTTGAGTGGCTTCATCGGCAGCGGCGCACCTTCGCGTCGTACCGTCACCGCATCGCGCAGGCCAACGGCATCGCGTAGAGCGGAGGTGGCGTGACGCAGTGAGAAGCCTTTGTCTGCGCTACCGGTACCGATGGACAGGGTATCTCCATGCGGGAACACCCAGCCGTAAAAGTCGGGTGACAGATGACCCTGATAAAACACATCGCAGCGGGTGCCATCGTAGTCATCTGGCTTGACCTCGGGGGCACGCACGATCTCGTGATACGCGAATACGTATTTGGTATCGGAAGCACCAGGTACGGTCTGTTGTGCCACCGCAGATTTCGCGCCGTCGGCGCCAATGATGGCCTTGGCACGCACCGAGTGGCGTGACTCGTCGCGGCCATCGACATAGTTGACGACACTGCAGCCATCGGTATCCGTGGTGATACTCGCAAACCTGCCGTCAGCGCGCACGGCGCCGGCCGATGCCGCGCGATCGCGCAGCCACTCATCGAATACTTCGCGATCGACCAGTCCGACGAAGCCACCCTCAATAGGAATGTCGACCTTGGCGCCCGATGGCGCAATCATGCGCGCTGAGCGTGCCTTGGCTACCAGCAGATGATCC
>CAZXRS010000342.1:0-1866 GCA_964642635.1 uncultured Bifidobacterium sp.
CGAAACCCATGATGCGGCCACCCTTCACCACCTTGGTGACGCGATTGACCGCAATCATCTTTTCGCGCATGCCGTCATCCGGCTTGTCGCTTTGCATTTTTTGCTGCATTTTTGCCATGATCAGTATTCCTTAGAACTTCAGGCCGGCTTCGCGAGCTGCATCAGCAACTGCTTTCACACGACCGTGGTAGCGGAAACCGGAACGATCGAACGCTACGGTGTCGATGCCTGCCTTCAGCGCCTTCTCGGCGACGCGCTTGCCAACGAGAGCGGCAGCAGCGCTATTACCGCCCTTGCCCGTCTTGCCAGCCAGCTCTGCACGGACTTCGGCTTCTGCAGTGGATGCTGATGCCAACACTTTCGCGTCCGGACCAAAAATGGTTGCGTAGATGTGCAGGTTGGTACGATGCACGGAAAGGCGATTGACCTTGAGCTCTGCGATCTTTATGCGCGTTTGGCGTGCGCGGCGCAGGCGGGATGCTGTCTTGTCCATGTTCAACCCTTACTTCTTCTTGGTTTCTTTGATCACCACAACCTCGTCCACATAACGGACGCCCTTACCCTTGTAAGGCTCGGGGCTGCGGTAGGCGCGGACTTCTGCGGCGACCTGGCCGACCTTTTGACGGTCGATGCCCTTGATCACAATTTCAGTCTGTGACGGTGTTTCGCACTTCACACCGGCCGGCATCTGGTGCACGATCGGATGCGAAAAGCCCAGCGACAGATTCAACTTGTCACCTTGCGCCTGCGCTTTAAAGCCAACGCCGACCAGCGAGAGTTTTTTCTCGAAGCCTTTGGTGACACCATTGACCATGTTATTGACCAGCGCGCGAACGGTACCCGACATCGCGTTAGCTTCACGCGACTCGTCAGCCGGAGCGAAGGTCAGCGTATTGTTGTCGTTCTTAATGACAACCTGACCAGTCAACGGCAGCGACAGCGTTCCTTGCGAACCTTTAACTGTGATCTTGTCTGCAGCGATTGTGACTTCAACGCCAGCAGCCAGAGGGATCGGCATCTTACCTACTCGAGACATTCTGCTTCCCCCTTATCAGGCCACGTAGCACAGGATCTCGCCACCGGTGCCGGTAGCGCGTGCCTTGCGGTCGGTCATCACACCTTTGGGCGTCGACACAATGGTCACACCCAATCCGTTCATCACGGTCGGTATCTCAGCTTTGCCCTTGTAGATCCGCAGACCAGGACGAGATACGCGTTCGATGCGCTCAATGACAGGACGACCAGCGTAATACTTCAGCTCGATCGACAGCACCGGCTTACCGCCATCTCCGGCGACAGCGTAGTTCTCGATATAACCCTCGTCCTTCAACACGCGGGCAATTGCTACCTTCAGCTTCGACGACGGCATCGCTACGGTCGTCTTATTCACGCCTTGGGCATTGCGGATACGCGTCAGCATATCGGCGATAGGATCGCTCATACTCATCGCTTCTTCTCCTATTACCAGCTGGCTTTGGTCATACCCGGGATCTCGCCGCGCATGGCGATCTCACGGAGTTTGGTACGGCCGAGGCCGAACTTGCGGAAAGTGCCACGCGGGCGACCGGTCAGTGCGCAACGATTGCGCTGACGGTTCGGCGCCGAGTTACGCGGCAGCGCCTGCAATTTCAGGCGAGCCTCATAGCGCTCTTCTTCCGATTTCGACGCGTCGTCGATGATTGCTTTCAACTCAGCGCGCTTGGCAGCGTACTTCTTCACCATCGCGGCGCGCTTTTGTTCACGGTTAATCAGTGCCAGTTTTGCCATGGCAGCCTCAGTTTCTGAACGGGAATTTAAATGCGGCGAGGAGCGCTTTCGCTTCTTCGTCGGTCTTGGCGGTCGTGGTAATGCTGATGTTCATGCCAC
>CAZXRS010000343.1:0-1852 GCA_964642635.1 uncultured Bifidobacterium sp.
TAGGGCTACCACACGTGATGCACTGACAAAATCATTCGGAATTCCATCATCATCCGTATCTATTCCGAATAACACTTGAAAAGATTCGACACCGGTTGCTATCGCCTGCGAACTCCACTGCGAAGGCCCGAGATACTTGCAGCGCAATTCGGGCTCATTCAGGCTATCAAGTGCGACATAAAAAATGCTGACGCCCCTGTCGTCGGCACCAGTGAGTGACGGAGTAACGGCGAAACCAGCGCAGTTTAAGACTCTGCCTGCGGAATCGCCGACAAAACGAACCACCAGCACATCACTACCCAGATGGGCGCCGCGAATCGGCGTATCGACGGCTGGCGTCCCTGCGGCAACGAATGAATTGTCGATACCAAAAACCGCACCGTCAAAAGGTCGGGATGGAATGGCCGGCATCGGTATCGTTACATCGACATGACCGGCCTGCTGCAACGAGCGAGTAATGATGTCGAAGGCATGGTCTGCCTGATCATCAATGAGTACCAGCTGCTCGGTGCGCTGATAGTCGGCATTCGACTGAGTAATGAGTCGCATAGACAACAACGCGATCGCGGTCGATACGCCAAGCGCGATCATCAGTGATGCCATTGCGCTGCCTGAGTAGCGTCGCAATATCATGCCGCACCTAGTGCGATCACAATCGTCGGCGCCGCCTTAGACCTTGGCGGCCAGCCAATCTTCATGACCCATGAATTCCCATGGGGATCGCACGACCAACGTGTAGTTTGTATAGAGAATTCATTATCGATACACAGATCGACGCGAGCGTCCGGAATATCAAGTAACAATCGCTCTTGCCATCGAACGAGATAATGCCAGGCGCCCTGTTCCGCACTACAGCTTCCTTCGTAGCAATCGGATGCATGCGCAGAGGATTCAGCAAATGCTTTATCAAGCGCTATGCCGAGCACTTGGTGGCCATCACGATGCATCCACGCGGAAAACTCTGACACTAGTCGGATAGCGCTTGCATATTTGATGGTTTGCGCCAGCGCAATCGCATTCGCAGCACTCGCCCGGACCAGCAGCATCGCTGCGAGTGAAATCATCAGCAAGGCCACCAGTGTCTCTACTAGCGAAAAGGCATGTTGCCCCATCCGCATTATCTCCTCCCTTTTTCTCTAATAATGCCGAGGGAGAAGGATTCAATCGCGAAATATTAAGAGCGGGACTAACAATTAATGAGGAAAGTCAAACTATCGGACGCACTGACCGATGATTCATTCGATGAACATCAAGAGGCGTATAACTTATTTCCGCGTTGTGACTTTAGGCTCGACATCAATCTCGTCAATCGCATCGCGGAATTCTTCCACGTCTTCGAAGCTGCGATAGACCGACGCAAATCGAATGTAGGCGACTTTGTCCAGTCGCTTCAGTTCGCGCATGACCAGTTCACCGAGCTGACCGGACAAAATCTCTCTATCGCCGGATGAGCGCAGTTTTTCTTCTATGCGCTGTATTGCCCCATCCACCGCATCAGCCGATACCGGACGTTTGCGCAGAGCGAGCATCAGGCTAGCTCGTAGTTTGGCCGATTCGAATTCGGTGCGACTGCCGTTCTTCTTAACGATGACCGGCATCGCGAGCTCAACCCGTTCATAGGTCGTGAAACGCTTATCGCAGGCGTTGCAGCGGCGGCGACGACGTATGCTGTCGCCCTCTTCGGAATCCCGAGTGTCGAGCACCTGCGTATCTTCGCTGTGGCAGAAAGGGCAACGCATCGTCAGTCGTCCGTCGTCGAATTCATTATGCGTGCCCCGTCCTTATCAGCGCTGGTACACCGGGAATGCGTCGGTCAGTTTCTTGACCTCAGCCTTCACGCGCTCGATATTGG
>CAZXRS010000344.1:0-1842 GCA_964642635.1 uncultured Bifidobacterium sp.
CGGGTCTGCCCAAGGTACCGAGCGCTGAGAAGATCGATATCGACGAGCACGGCAAGGTCGTCGGGCTGTTCTGATCGATTTAACCGGGGGCAGCGCCAGCGTTTGCTCCCGGGACACAAAACCCCGATACACTAGGGCATTGATCATCATGGATGCCCTACCATGCCTACCCTCAACCCATCTGAAAACCGTAGCCTGAATGTTCGCATCGCGGACAAGACGCGCGTCACGCGTATCTGGGATGCGCTCTCACCCTCAGCAGTCATTCTCGGCATTCATGGCGGCATGGCCCATGCCGGCGACTACGCGACCGTTGGCAGCTATTTCCGCGAGGCTGGCCTATCCACTGTCAGCTTCGATCTCAGCGGGCATGGCCAGAAAGCACGTATCGATGTCGATGGCTTCGATGTATTTCTCGACGATGCCGAGCAGATGCTGGCATGGACGTGCGAACAGTTTCCCGACCTTCCCGTGTTCGTTGTAGGTCATTCGATGGGTGGACTGATCGCCGCACACCTCGAACTGAACGGGCGGCTTGATGCTTATCCGGTGAAAGGCATCGTGCTGTCGTCACCCTATTTTGCGAATGCGATTCCGGTCCATCCGCTGGTGATACAGTTGTCGCGCGTGCTTGCTGCCCTGTTCCCGACTGCGAAGGTGCCGATGGAAAGTTTCATCGATTATCTGACGCACGACACCACGATCGTGGAGAAAATTAAGGCTGACGAGAAGGCGAATCTGCGCGGTACCGAAGCCAGCTTCCGCTTTGGCCGCGCGCTGCTGGATGCGCAAGCCGCTTTACATGGCGATCTGAGTCGCTGGCATCATCCGTTATTCGCGGCGATTGCAGGAACCGACAAGCTGGCCCATGCGCCGACCAGTCTACAGATGCTGAAGACCGTGCCGGCGCAGTGGCTCGAATTGCATCACTACGCCGACAACTTCCACGAAAATTTCAACGAACTGAACCGCGAGCAGATATTTGAGGCAATGCTGCAGTGGATGCGAAAAATATAGACGGGGAATTACTGATCAATATCCTGAGCGGTCAGCGCTTCCGCCGTTGAGTGCGTAGCTTCGGCGATCTTTACAAACAGTTCTTTGTAATAGTTCTCATCGCTGATCATTTTCTGGAGACTGGTAAACGCGCGCACGCGCAACAGTGTCTCTTGTTTTGACTGGCCGATGGCCTCGAAGCGGATCACGCTGACAAAACTTTGCTTCGCTTTGTCTTTTTCGCTGTCAGCTTTGGAGCTGATTCCCCATGAAAGTGCAGCACCAACCAGGGGTATGAAACTGGCACCTCGCGCTATTTTGTCCAACACCGTCGGCTTGTCTGACGGAGAAAAATTGCAATTGCCTACGCCGGTATTGTGTCCTTCTCCGGTCGGATAGTAAGAGACCGTGATGTAGCACTTGCCCCCGGCCTCTTCTAACTTCTCTTGGAGCGAGCCCACGACGACAGTGATGGGAAGCGCAAATTTGCGGGACTGTACTTCGCGAACATGCTCTTTTGACACCCCATCGGCGAACACGTGTCCGGCAAGGCCCAAGGAAAGAAGCAGACCAATCAGAGCCCTTCGTGCCAAGACAGAGCCACTCAGCAATGCTTTTTCGTTGATCAAATGGTCTCCGCACGAGAATAGATCGCCGAACACCGGCGACCCTTGGAATTGATTATAGCAATCGGAATATTACGTTATTAATACAGAACCGGTCCGAAAATAAAACGGATGGCTTGTATCGATAACCATGAAGTCGGGCCAGACCTACTCACGGCCCAGGGTGATCAGCGCTGATTGTGGCGGTGACGAGCGCGAGTGACTGTGCGTACCTCGCGAA
>CAZXRS010000345.1:0-1834 GCA_964642635.1 uncultured Bifidobacterium sp.
CAGCCCGAAGCGTATGTGCCGCAGCGCGATCTCTTTATTGAGAAGGATTCTGCGATCAACGAGCACATCGAGCAGATGCGCCTATCGTGCACAAAGTCGCTGATGGAACGACGCGATGTGGTGATTGTGGCGACCGTTTCAGCGATCTACGGTATCGGTAATCCTAACGAATACCACCAGATGATTCTGACGCTGCGTTCGAAAGACCGTGTCTCGCAGCGCGACATCATCGCGCGACTGATTCAGATGCAGTACACGCGTAATGAGGTGGACTTCGATCGCGGTACTTTCCGTGTGCGCGGCGATACCATCGATATCTTCCCGGCCGAACATGCGGAACTGGCGGTGCGCGTCGACTTGTTTGACGATGAGATTGATACCATCCAGCTGTTCGATCCGCTTACTGGCCGCGTGCGCCAGAAAATCCCGCGCTTTACCGTCTATCCTGGGTCGCACTATGTCACGCCGCGTTCGACAGTACTGCGTGCGATTGAAACCATTAAGGAAGAGCTGCGCGACCGGCTGGAGTTTTTCCGTAAAGAGAACAAGCTGGTTGAAGAACAGCGACTGGAGCAGCGTACGCGTTTCGATCTGGAGATGATGGCCGAGATCGGTTTCACGAAGGGTATCGAGAACTACTCGAGACATTTATCCGGCGCCAAGCCGGGCGAGCCGCCGCCGACACTGGTCGATTATCTGCCCGAGGACGCGCTGATGTTCCTCGATGAGTCGCACGTGCTGACTGGCCAGCTGAGCGGCATGTACAACGGTGATCGGGCGCGGAAGACCAATCTTGTGGATTACGGTTTCCGTTTGCCTTCCGCGCTAGATAACCGTCCGCTGCGCTTCGACGAGTTTGAATCAAAGATGCGGCAGACCGTGTTTGTATCGGCGACACCGGCAGATTATGAGAAGAAGCACTCCGATCAGGTCGTCGAGCAGGTGGTGCGTCCGACGGGACTGATTGATCCGCTGGTCATCGTGAAGCCGGCGATCACGCAGGTGGATGATCTGATGAACGAGATTAGCGATCGCGTCGCCAAAGAAGAGCGCGTGCTGGTCACGACGCTCACTAAGCGCATGGCCGAGCAGCTGACCGAGTTTTTATCTGATAACGGCATCGCCGTGCGCTACCTGCATAGTGATATCGATACGGTTGAGCGTGTCGAGATCATTCGCGATCTGCGGCTGGGTACTTTCGACGTTCTGGTGGGTATTAACTTGCTGCGTGAGGGTCTGGATATTCCCGAGGTATCGTTGGTTGCGATTCTGGATGCGGACAAGGAAGGTTTTCTGCGTTCCGAGCGCAGCCTGATCCAGACCATAGGCCGGGCAGCACGTAACCTGAATGGCACGGCGATCTTGTATGCAGACCGGATCACAGATTCGATGCGCCGAGCGATGGATGAGACCGAGCGCCGTCGAAATAAGCAGATGGCATTCAATAAGGCCAATAACATCACGCCGGTCGGTGTGGTCAAGCAGATCCGCGACATGATCGATGGCGTCTACAAAATCGACGACGCGCGTGAAGAGCTCATGGCTGCGCAGGAGCAGGCACGATACGAGGCGATGAGCGAGAAGCAGGTCGCCAAAGAAATTAAGCGCCTTGAAAAACTGATGATGGATCACTCGAAGAACCTCGAGTTTGAGAAGGCTGCGCAGGTACGTGACCAGCTGCATTTGTTGAAAGAGCAGTTGTTTGGCGCGGCGGGGGCGGATAATGTGGTGTCCATCACCGGTAAATAAGTAGGGTGCCGTCCATGTTTGTGAATGCGCTGAAACTCGCCGATGACTCATGGCGCCCTGTGCTTGAAGAGGGTTTGCGTGCAGT
>CAZXRS010000346.1:0-1827 GCA_964642635.1 uncultured Bifidobacterium sp.
CTTCGGCTACCTGCTGCCATGGGGCCAGATGTCGTACTGGGGCGCGCAGGTGATCGTGAACCTGTTTGGCGCGATCCCTTTCATTGGCCCGGACCTGTCGCTGTGGATTCGTGGTGACTATGTGGTGTCCGATGCTACGCTGAACCGATTCTTTGCCTTCCATGTGATCGCTATTCCGCTGGTGCTGCTCGGTCTGGTCGTCGCTCACCTGATCGCGCTGCATGAAGTAGGCTCGAACAACCCGGACGGTATCGAAGTGAAAGAGAACCTGGGCCCGGATGGCCATGGTCTGGATGCGATTCCATCACATCCGTACTACACGACGAAAGACATCTTCGGTGTCGCGTGCTTCCTGTTCATCTTCAGCGCAGTGATTTTCTTTGCACCGGAGTTTGGTGGCTACTTCCTCGAGTACAACAACTTCATTCCGGCGGATCCGCTGAAGACGCCGCCGCATATCGCGCCAGTCTGGTACTTCACGCCGTTCTACTCGATCCTTCGTGCTACTACGTCGCAGTTTATGGTTGCGCTGATCATTGGTGTGCTGGCGTACGGCGCGCTGATTATGCTCAAGACCAAGCTGCCGACCAAGGTGAAGCAGTCTGCGATGGGCGCGGCCGTGGTCGTTGCGGTGCTGATGCTGGTGTTCGACGCGAAATTCTGGGGCGTTGTGCTCATGGGTGTATCGGTGCTGATCCTCGCGATCTTGCCGTGGATCGATCATTCGCCGGTGAAGTCCATCCGTTACCGTCCTGACTGGCACAAATGGGTCTATGTGGTGTTCGGTATCACCTTCCTGATCCTCGGCTATCTCGGTGTTCAGGCGCCGACGGCAGGTCGTACGCTGGTCGCGCAGATCTGCACCCTCATCTACTTCGGATTCTTCCTGCTGATGCCGTGGTGGAGCACCATGGGCCAATTCAAGTCGGTTCCGAGCCGCGTGAATTTCCAGCCGCACTGAGTCGCAAAGGAAAAAGACAATGAAACTCGTGAAAAAACTGCTCGCGACTCTGGCGCTGGTTCCGGTGCTCGCGCTGGCCTCAGAAGGCGGCTTCCCGCTCGATCCGGCGCCGGATCGTGGCAATGACCTGGCAGCGCTACAAAATGGCGCGCGGCTGTTCGTCAACTATTGCCTGAACTGCCATTCGGCATCGCTGGTTCGCTACAATCGTTTGCGCGATATCGGCCTGTCGGAAGATCAAATCCGCGACAATCTGCTGTTCACCAGCGACAAGGTTGGCGACCTGATGAAGACTGCGATGAATGAGAAGGACGCGAAAGCCTGGTTCGGCGCGTTGCCACCGGATCTGTCCGTGATCGTTCGCGCCAAGTCGTCGGGCGAGGGTTCGGGCGCAGACTACGTATATACCTACCTGCGTACCTACTACAAGGACGATAGCCGTCCCACTGGCTGGAATAACCTTGTGTATCCGAACGTCGGTATGCCGCACGTGCTATGGCAATTGCAGGGCGTACGCAAAGCCAAGTTCGTCGAAGAAAACGATCCGCACGAAGAGGGCAAGACGATGCATCGCTTCGCCGGCTTTGAGCAGGTCACACCAGGCAAATTGAGCCAGCGTGAATTCGACAACCAGATCGGCGATCTGGTGGCGTTTATGGGTTGGATGGCCGAGCCAGTCAAGGCGAAGCGTCAGGCCATCGGCGTTTGGGTGCTGCTGTTCCTGGCGCTGCTGGTGCTCCTGACCTGGCGCCTGAATGCGTCGTTCTGGAGAGAAGTCAAATAAGTAGGACTGTTGCCCGGCTTGCGGTGTAAGCCTCAAGCTGGCAGGACAGATGTTCGCATGCAGGGTGAGACGGCTGACGTCT
>CAZXRS010000347.1:0-1799 GCA_964642635.1 uncultured Bifidobacterium sp.
GCTGACGCGCCGCCGGTGAGACCCAAGCCGATGTCGCAGGAAGCGCTGCTCGGTCTTTTCTCTGCTGACGCTGTAGGCCGCAACGTGGTGCTGCAACCAGCCACCGCTGCGGACATGATGGGCCGCGAGATTGTCGCCAAGCCTTCGCTCGAAGTTATCTACGACGAGGTCTAAGACCATGACCGAGCGCACTGTGATCCCTATCGTTGCCAACCCCGCCGCGCTGCAAGGCGACGGCGTGGGCTGTCACGCAGGTGCGGAGCAGATGCAAACCGCCGCTCGCGCCGCCGGTAAAGCGGGCGTACTCGATCAGTACGCCAATGATTATCCGAAGGGCCCGCATGATCAGCCACAGAGCATGTGCCCGGCGTTCGGTTCTTTGCGTGTGGGTCTGCGTATGCGTCGCACCGCGACCATTCTTTCTGGCTCGGCCTGCTGCGTCTACGGATTGACCTTTACCTCGCATTTCTACGGCGCGCGTCGCAGCGTGGGTTATGTACCGTTCAATTCCGAAACGCTGGTTACCGGCAAACTGTTTGAAGATATCCGCGATGCGGTGCACGGACAGGCGGATCCCGAGCGCTACGATGCCATCGTCGTGATCAATCTCTGCGTGCCAACGGCATCGGGTGTGCCGCTGCAAATCCTGCCAAAAGAAATCAATGGCGTGCGTGTAATCGGCATCGACGTACCTGGTTTTGGTGTACCCACCCATGCGGAAGCGAAAGATGTACTAGCCGCGGCGATGCTGAAATACGCTCGCAGCGAAATCGTCACGGGTCCCGTTGCCGCACCGCGTACGGGTATCAGCGACAAACCAACGATTACTTTGCTCGGAGAGATGTTCCCCGCTGATCCGATGATCATCGGCGGCATGCTCGAGATGCTGGGCCTGTCCGCAGGACCGGTGGTACCGACCCGCGAGTGGCGCGAGCTGTATGCGGCACTTGATTGCGCAGCGGTCGCTGCGATTCATCCTTTTTATACCGCAAGCCTGCGTGAGTTCGATGCGGCCGGTCGACCCTGGGTGGGTTCAGCACCGGTCGGTCATGACGGCACCGAGGCATGGCTGCAGGCCATCGGTGACACATGCAATGTCGAACAACGCATGATCGATAGCGCGAAGAATCGCTTCCTGCCAGCGATCAAGGGCGCACTGGCAGCGATGCCGATCAAGGGTCGCATTACGCTGTCAGGCTACGAGGGTTCGGAGCTGCTGGTCGCACGTCTGCTGGTTGAGAGTGGCGCTGATCTGCGTTACGTCGGCACTGCCTGTCCCCAGACGCCAGCTTCAGACGCCGACCGTGCATGGCTGCAGGCCAAAGGTGTGCATGTGCAGTACCGCGCATCGCTGGAGCAAGACATTGCGGCCGTTAATGAATTCAAGCCTGACCTCGCGATTGGCACCACGCCGGTCGTGCAGGCAGCGAAAGAAATGTCGCTGCCATCGCTGTACTTTACGAATCTGATCTCCGCACGTCCACTGATGGGTGCCGCCGGTGCGGGTTCACTGGCGACGGTGATCAACGCGGCGATTGCCAACAAGCCGCGCATGGATGCCATGAAGGCCTTCTTCGGCGACGCCGGCGAGGGCGATCGTGCGGGTGTATGGAGCGAAGTGCCCGTGCCGCGTCCTGAGTTTCGTGAGCATACCCGTCGCCGTCTCGAGAAGGCAGCGAAGAAACGCAAGGCGGAGGAGATGGTATGAACATCATCGACCACGATCGTGCGGGCGGTTACTGGGGCGCGGTGTATGTCTTCGCCGCGATCAAGGGACTGCAGGTCATCATCGACGGCCC
>CAZXRS010000348.1:0-1773 GCA_964642635.1 uncultured Bifidobacterium sp.
TGCGATGCGAGCAGTTCACCCCATTTAAAGTAGCGCTCTGCGACTAGTACCTCGCGCTCGGTGAATCCTGACGCGCGTGCCTTTGCGCGGATACGATCTGCGGCTTCCAGCGCAAGCAGGTGCTCGTCGCTAGTAATCACATACAGCGGCGCCAGCGATTTCGCGAGATGCGCATCCAGCGCTTCGGCGCGCAGCTGCATTGCTTACAGTTGCTCCGGCTTCACGCGCGCAAGCTGGCGCACAATCTGGCCGACCGCGTCGCGGCGAAGGTCATCAAAGGTTAGGCGTTCTTCCTGTTCTTTCGCCAGCGCTTGTTCTTCACTGTATGACAGGATAGATTGCAATGCGATCTCAGGCGGTTGTAGCAGCTTTTTATTATTTGCGTCGGTAATTTCGAAGCGTACGCGGTAGGTCAGGCTGAATTCACGCACCTTACCTTGCGCGTTGAGCGTCATCACTTTTCTTTCTTGCGCTTGTGACAGAACGCGTAGCGTCACTGCTGCAGATTTCGCATCGGCGGCCAGTTGCACATTACCCGTGCGGATCATCGTGCGCAGCTCGCGCTCGATCGGTGTACCGCGTGGCGCATCCAGATAAATCGACGCAAATGACAACTGCGAATCTGGCGTTGTGCCACGCACATGGAAGCCGCAGCCTGCTAGTGGCGCGATCAGTAACAGTACGACGAGATGACGGCGAACGGAATCCAAGGTGATCTCCTTCAGGCGACAATGTTCACCAGCTTGCCGGGAACAATGATGATTTTCTTCGGCGCGCCTTCAATAAATTTTTTCACATTTTCATCCGCCAATGCGCTCGCTTCGATAGCGGACTTGTCGGCGTCTTTAGCTACGGTGATCTTTCCTCGTAGCTTGCCGTTCACCTGTACCATCAACTCGATTTCAGCCTGATCCAGTGCCGCCGCATCGACGTTTGGCCACGGTGCATCGAGGATATCGCCGTGCGCCTTTGCAAAACCGAGTTCATTCCACAGCGCATGCGTAACGTGCGGCGCGACCGGATAGAGCACGCGCAGGAAAATACCCAGACACTCACCCAGTACTTCTCCTGCAGCAGCGTCTACCTTTGCGCCCTCGAGTAGGTTCAGCATCTTCATGCAGGCGGAAACCACCGTGTTGTACTGTAGGCGGCCGTAGTCATGATCGGCCTGCTGCAGCACCTTGTGCATCTCGCGGCGGAGTGCTTGAGTGTTCGCGTCGTTGGTGGGCGATGCGGTCAGCACGGGAGTGATAGACGAAGCGTGCGCATGCGCAAAGGTCCAGACGCGACGCAGAAAACGGTGCGCTCCCTCGACACCTGAGCCCGACCATTCCAGCGTTTGCTCTGGCGGCGCAGCGAACATCGTGAACAGGCGTGCGGTATCGGCGCCATGCAGGTCGATAATGGCCTGCGGGTCGATACCATTGTTCTTCGACTTGGACATCTTTTCGGTGCCGCCGATGAGCACGGGCTGCCCATCGCCTTTGAGGGTGGCTGATTCAGGGCGTCCCTTATCGTCGAATTTCAGCTCGACGTCTTCTGGATTGAACCAGGTCTTTTTGCCAGACGCATCTTCGCGATAGTAGGTTTCATTCAGCACCATACCCTGCGTCAGCAGGTTGACGAACGGCTCATCGAATTTCACCAGGCCGAAATCGCGCATGACCTTGGTCCAGAAGCGCGCGTACAGCAGGTGCAACACCGCGTGCTCAATGCCACCGATGTACTGGTCCATCGGCATCCAGTAATCATTGCGTGCATCCACCATCGCAT
>CAZXRS010000349.1:0-1768 GCA_964642635.1 uncultured Bifidobacterium sp.
GCAATTGCTGGTCCGCCTCGGGGGTACCGGTCTGAAAGGTCGGATTAGTCAGAGTATCGATGAACGGGATCAGGAACTCGTCCTTGTCACGGATCGACTTCACCTCATGGTAGGCATTGAAGATCTCGCCCTCGTCCAGACCGAGCGACTCGACGATGTACTGGTACGCGTGGGTATGGATCGCCTCTTCGAACGCCTGGCGCAGCAGATACTGTCGGCACTCGGGAGCAGTGATGAAGCGATAGGTGCCGAGCACAATATTGTTCGCGGCCAGCGAGTCGGCGGTCACGAAGAAACCCAGGTTGCGCTTGACCAGACGACGCTCATCCTCGGTCAGACCGTTCGGGTTCTTCCACAGCTCAATGTCGCGCTGCATGTTGATTTCCTGCGGCATCCAGTGGTTGGCGCAGCCGGCCAGATATTTGTCCCATGCCCACTTGTACTTGAACGGCACGAGCTGGTTGACGTCGGTCTGACCATTGATGATGCGCTTGTCGACGGCATTCACCCGGGCACTGGTATCAGCCTTTCCCTCTGGACGAGCAAGGATGCCCGGATCCAGCGCAGCGTCAGTCATCGTCGCAAACTGCGGCGACGGCATCACCGGCTGCAGCTGAGGTACGGGTTGTGCGGCACGTGGTGCGGGTGCTGCGGCTTCGTCATCCCATGAGAGCATGGCTTTTCTTCCTTCGTTACTGGTGTCGATAAGGATAGTTCTTTATGCGTCAGCCGGCTTGATCGACATCTTGTCGATGGCAAGCCGGCCTGTCACGTCTGCTTCAGTTCCCTTACTGGCAGGCCTCACACTCGTCGAAGCCCGGATCGCCAGGACGCAGATAGCATGCCGCGCCGTCGGCTTCCGCTGCCGGTGCAGCGGCCGACGCTCCGGCGGCGGCTGCCGCAGACGTACCCGATATATCGGACGACACGGCGTTCAGCGCACCAGCCTTGGTCGTTGACTTCTCGACGTGAGTCGCTCCAATGGTGCGCAGGTAATACGTGGTCTTCAGTCCACGCAGCCAGGCCAGCTTGTAGGTTTCGTCGAGACGCTTGCCGGAAGCACCCGCCATGTAGATGTTCAGCGACTGCGCCTGATCGATCCATTTCTGACGGCGAGAAGCTGCCTCGACCAGCCAGCTCGGATCGACCTCGAACGCGGTGGCGTACAGCTCGCGCAGGTCTTGCGGGATACGATCGATGCGCGCCAGGCTGCCGTCGAAGTACTTCAGGTCAGCGACCATCACTTCATCCCACAGACCGCGCGACTTCAGGTCGCGGACCAGGTACTCGTTGATGTCGGTGAATTCGCCGGACAGGTTCGACTTCACATACAAGTTCTGGTAGGTGGGCTCGATGCAAGCAGACACCCCGATGATGTTCGAGATGGTCGCCGTCGGCGCAATCGCCACGCAATTCGAGTTACGCATACCGTACTGCTTGATGCGGCTACGCAGCGCGGTCCAGTCCATGGTCTCGGAAGTATCAACTTCCAGATAGCCGCCGCGCTCTTCGGCCAGCAGCTTCAGCGAGTCCTGCGGCAGGATGCCGCGGTCCCACAACGAACCTTTGTAAGAGCTGTAGGTGCCGCGCTCTTCAGCCAGTTCGGTCGAGGCCATGTACGCGTAATAGCAGACAGCTTCCATGGAACGATCTGCAAATTCAACGGCGTCCTTCGATGCGTAAGGCACGCGCATGATGTGCAGGCAATCCTGGAAGCCCATGATACCCATACCAACCGGACGGTGACGCAGGTTTGAGTCGCGCGCTT
>CAZXRS010000350.1:0-1755 GCA_964642635.1 uncultured Bifidobacterium sp.
CATCTACGGTGCGGTACTGGAGTCGATCACGCCGATCGGTGACGATACCTACGAGACCACGCTGTCGCTCGACGGTCGCGTTGTCAATGATCTGCGCGTGCTGTACCTGGCGCAGATGGCTTCGGCTCGCCGCCGTTAATCCACGCTAGCGAATCCGGAGCCCATCATGCGCGCGCGCCTGTTCTCCCTCATGCTTGCACTGCCGCTGGCCGGCGCGGTTACCACCGCCTGGCCCGCCGACAGCCTGTTGCCGACCGAGCCGAAAAAGCGTCTCGAGGCCTTGCAGCACGCGCTTATCAGCGCGGCCATGGAAGGACAGACCCGCGTGCGCAATGCGGCCTGGGTCGATGAGAGTGGCAAGATGCATGAAAACACCCGCATCACGTCGGATATGAAAGTACGCAATGTTCGCGTGCTGAATTATCTGACGGTGGAAGAGGGTGTCTCGGCAGCGATCATTGCTGAGGGTAAGGGCGTCACCCCCGATGAGGAGGTGTGCCGTGCGAATCAGCAGCGCTATCGCCGCGAGGCGACGATCGATGCCGAGTTGCGCATCGCCGCAAGCGGCGCTGACCAGGTGATGTGGCGGTCCTTCCTGCAGCAGGTGCAGTCGCGCTTTGCAGCGCAGGCAACCGCCAGCCGTAAATGGGCGCTGGCGTCACCGGTGAAGGTGCCGGGTACGGCCTACGATCGGCAGTTGCTGGGCTTCGTGCCTGATGTCGCACCGTATCACTTGCAAGTCGAGGTGTTGCCTGCCGGTGCCCTGGGCATCGAGCCGGTGCGCCCTGCGACCACGCGTGCACAGCGTATAGACGCTATGTGGAAGGACACGAAGGACTACGTGTTCGATGAGCCGAAGAAATTCGCACCCGTACCGTTTGTCCTGCGTCTGTCGGTGGTGGAGCGGCAGAACCAGCGCCTGCTTTGGCAAGATGCTGTGCCGCTATTCATGCCCGAGCGAAAGATTGCACATACGTCGCAGCCGCTGCCAACGGGATTGCTGACTGAGCTCGACAAGGTGGTCGCGCGTTGGCAGACACGTCTTGATGGTGACTTTGGTTGCCGTCCGCAGACCTTTAACGTCATGCAGGAAGCTAAACAGGGTTGGGTCATCAACGGTGGACAGGTCGCAGGCCTGGCAGTCGGTGATCAGCTGCTCATGATGAACCGTGACCAAGTCCCCGCACGCATTCTGGAACCCGACAGCGGCGAGCATCTTGCGCTGGTCGAGGTGGTGTCGGTAAGTGCTGGGCGTGCCGTCGTGAGGAAACTGGCGGGTGCCGCAGGCGCTGCCAAATCCGGCGACTGGGTCGCCACCCCATTCTGATAGATTAAATAATCCGGAGAGGAACATGAAACTCGCCCAACGCCAGCTAGTGATCGCCTGCCTCGCGCTGCTTTGCAGCGGCGCCGCGCTCGCGAATGACCCGCCGAAGGAAGCACCCAAGGCCGACGCAAAGAAGGAAGAGCCGAAGAAGGACGACCACGGCAAGGATGCGAAGGACGGTAAAGACGCGAAAGATGTCAAAGCCGAGGCACCAGCCGAGCCGGAACTGCCGTCCAAGCCTTATCCGAAGAACGCCGTGCCCAAGGCCTTCGCGCCCAAGATGGAGCCGAAGAAATTCGACGAGGGCACCGCTACTGCAAAGCCAGGCGACAAGCCGGCCGACAAGCCAGCCGAGAAGGTCGCCGAGAAGCCAGCTGACAAGCCGGCCGACAAGCCCGCTGACAAATCGGCCGATAAGTCTGGCGAGA
>CAZXRS010000351.1:0-1755 GCA_964642635.1 uncultured Bifidobacterium sp.
CACTATTCACGGCATCGGCTGCCGGGATCATTTGCCATTGTCGTTTGGAGAAGAGTTCGATCTCCATATTGATCAACTTTCCAAGCTGAACTCTGCCGCTCAGATGATTCACGCCACTTGCGTTGACATAACTAAACAAGGCACTCTGAAGTTCAGGAAACTTTTTTGCTGCCTTGATGATGTCGCGCGGATCGCTTTGTCGGGTCCATTTGGAGAGTTCAAGCGGATCCTGATCGATTGGATAAGGCGTGGGTAAGTCTCCACGTCGTGATGCGACCTCGAGTTTTGCCACCAAACGATCAACGGCATTCTTTTTCGGGAGCAGTTGAAAATGTCTTTTCTCAGTCGCCTTAACCGGTGTTCTTCTCGCGGCATTGATTTCATTCAGGAGCCGGTCAGCCTGTTCGGGCAGGTCAGATGTGATCAGCTCGGCAGGGGATAATGCATTGATTTCATTCAGGATTCCCAGCAAGGTGTCATGACGGTTCGCGTCATGGTTTCTCATCGATGGCTGACGTTCGCCTGCGCTGGCGCCCGGCCGCGTCGTCATTAGCGGCTTGGTTAAATCGAAAGTTAAGGGTGTTGAGACGCCCGATATGGCGCTTCCGGAATTCGGTAAGCTCATGCTGACTCCTTTCGTTGCAGGTCCGAAAGGAGGATGGGTAACCCGTTTACGCGGGTAGTTCGAGCAATCGTCAGCAGGGTAGAACGCTCTGGCAGATCGCTCATACCGCTAAAGCAGCAGATTCTCCAGCGCCCGGCGGTAAATGTTCTTCAGCGGTTCGATTTCTGAAACCCAGATGTGCTCGTCAATCTTGTGAATGGTCGCATTGGTCGGGCCGAACTCGATCACTTGCGGGCAGATCTGCGCGATGAATCGGCCATCCGATGTGCCGCCGGTTGTGGACAGTTCGGTGTCGAGACCGGTCTCGGCCTTGATCGCTGATGACAGTGCATGACTCAGCTCACCGCGTGGCGTCAGGAAAGGCAGGCCACCTACGGTCCATTTCAGGTCATATTCCAGCCCATGCTTGTCGAGCACCTCATGCACGCGCTGCTGAAGGCCTTCGACGGTACTGGCCGTTGAGAATCGGAAGTTGAAATCGATCACACACTCGCCCGGAATCACGTTTGATGCGCCCGTGCCCGCATGGATGTTCGAGACCTGCCATGAGGTCGGCAAGTAATACTCATTACCCTTGTCCCATTCAATGGAGACCAGCTCGGCCAATGCGGGAGCAGCGAGATGAATCGGATTCTTTGCCATCTGCGGGTAGGCGATGTGGCCCTGCACCCCTTTGATGATGAGCTTGCCCGACATCGTGCCACGTCGACCATTCTTGATCATGTCACCAATCTGCTTCACCGAGGTTGGTTCACCGACGATGCAGTAGTCGAGTTGTTCACCACGCGCCTTCAACTGGTCGCAGACGATGACGGTACCATCGATTGCAGGACCTTCTTCATCGCTGGTGATCAGAAAACCGATCGAGCCTTTGTGGTCAGGATGCGCTGCGACGAATTCCTCAACCGCGACCACCATGGCTGCCAGCGAGGTCTTCATGTCGGCAGCGCCGCGACCATACAGCTTGCCATCGCGATGCGTCGGTGTGAAAGGATCTGAGCTCCAGCGCTCGAGCGGGCCGGTCGGAACCACGTCGGTATGCCCGGCAAACACCAGCAGAGGTTGCGCACTGCCACGTCGTGCCCACAGATTGGTCACGTCCCCCGACGCCATGGTCTCGCAGGCAAAGC
>CAZXRS010000352.1:0-1748 GCA_964642635.1 uncultured Bifidobacterium sp.
TCAAGGGCCAGGCGGTAGCTGCCCGCCATTGAACAACGCCTATTCTGGCGAGATCTGAATCAGAAAGCTGTCTACCCGCCAATCAGCCAGCTCTTTCTCTTCGGCACTCAGCCTTTTCGCAGCCAGCGCAGCGGATTGCTTAGCGTGCGCATACCCTTGTAACTGGCTGATCCGGTACCACTGATAGGCCTTCGCATCGTCTTGATCGACGCCCTGGCCATGAGCACACAAGAAGCCAAGATTAAACGCAGCCTTGGCATGTCCTCTCGATGCTGCCTCGCGGTAGCATTCGGCGGCTTGTTCGAAATCCTGCTTCTTACCGAGTCCCTGGGCATGCATCTGACCGAGCTCGAAGATGGCATCCGTATCTCCTTGCTCTGCGGCCTTGTTGAACCATTCAAATGCTCGCTGCAGATGTGGCGCATGACTTCGATGTCCGGATGTCGCTGCGGATGCGCCGATCTCACCCGCTTTGTAAAGCTCACCAAGTTTCACCTGAGCGCGCAAATGGCCATGAATTGCGGCCGACTCGAACAGCGCGATAGACTGAGTCCGCAACGAGACCTGTGAATGCCACGCCAGCGCGAGCTCATACTGTGCGTCGGCATAGCCCTGGTCAGCAGCCAGCTTAATCAGTCGGAGACCCTCCTCGCGATTTCGCTCCACTCCATCGCCGTTGATGTAGGCCAAGCCAAGCAAGGTCTGCGCACGAGGATGACTGAACCTGAGTGCGCGTCGGTACCATTCGGAAGCCATCTCAGGATCGCGGTCAACGCCGCGCCCGACGGCAAAGGCTTCACCGATAGCAGCCAGCGCATCAGGATCGGTGTCACCGAGCGCCTTAGCGAACCACTTGGCCGTGTGGGGAAAGTCTTCAGCGATTAAAAAGGACGCCTTCAACTGCGAGCGCGTCAGCTCAGAGGCCACCATTTCGAGATTGCGCGCGGCGCGCGGCTCGTCACGACCGACACCGAGCTTCAACCACATCGCCGCCTGCTGCTTGTCGACCGGTCTGCCCTCACCGCGCAGATTCATCATACCGAGCTGGTAGAAAGCGGCTCGCTTACCCATCAACGCAGCCAGCATGAAGAAGCGATGAGCGGAGCGAAAGTTCACGCGAACGCCCTCTCCCATGCGCAGTGCGTAGGCCTGCTCATAGAGTCCGTCGGCAGTGGTGCCGGGAAGTTCGTCGAGAGTTCGCTCGATCGCGTTCATTAAAGAGGGCGCAATAAGAAAACGCCTAAAGTATAGCTCCCGACCGAGGGCGAGGCGCAGGGGATATCGCGAGAGGGTCCTTCGCATACCATCGCCGAGATGCATACAGAGGGGAAGACCAGTGTAGCGGAGGGTTAAAACAGGATGGTGCCCGAGACCGGAATCGAACCGGTACGCCCCCTCTCGGGTAAGCGGCGGATTTTAAGTCCGCTGTGTCTACCAATTTCACCACTCGGGCTCTCCGCTAACGTCGCGGAAACGTCAAGGCGCTATTGTAAGCCCGACGGCGGATTAGTTCTGCTATTTCGATGCATTAGTCCAACCACTTCGATACGGCATTACAGGCACCCAGCGGCAACACAACGCCGTTTCAATGTTATGCGATCACTCGACGGCAACTGCGATCAGACATTGTTCACGTTATTCGGCAGTCGACCGCCCATGCTGCACAAACAAAACGGCCTCCACAAGGGAGGCCGTCAACATCTGGAGGCGGGGGTCGGAATCGAACCGGCGTAGACGGCTTTGCAGGC
>CAZXRS010000353.1:0-1669 GCA_964642635.1 uncultured Bifidobacterium sp.
CAAGGCGAGGGTGGCCATGTCAGCCTGGCGCCAGTGACGCCGCGCGAGCAGCTGTCGCCACTGTACGTGGCGGGCAAGTCCTGCCCGCATTGCGCGAAAGTGGCGCAGGCCGCGTGACCGAAGCGATGCGCCGCATCGCCCATCTCGACATGGATGCGTTCTTCGCTTCCGTGGAATTGCTCCGTTACCCTGAATTGCGCGGCCAGCCCGTTGTGGTCGGCGGTCGTTCGCCGCATCAGCCAGTTCGTCGCGACGACGGTTTGCACGAATTTTCCAGGCTGCGCGATTACGTGGGTCGCGGCGTTGTCACGACCTCGACCTATGAAGCGCGTGCACTCGGCGTGTTCTCTGCGATGGGCATGATGAAAGCAGCCAAGCTCGCACCCGATGCATTTCTTCTGCCTGCCAATTTCGACGCCTACCGTCACTATTCGCGACTCTTCAAGCAAGCCGTGCGCGAGATTGCACCGCAAGTCGAGGATCGCGGCATTGATGAGATCTATATCGATCTAACCAAACTACCCGATGACACGCTGACTATCGCAAGAAAGATCAAGCAAGCCGTGCGGGAGGTCACCGGTCTATCGTGCTCAATAGGTATCGCACCTAACAAGTTACTGGCAAAAATCTGCTCTGATCTGGAGAAGCCTGACGGCATCACGATACTGGCTATGGACGATGTGCCAATGCGTATCTGGCCGATGGCAGTACGCAAGATCAATGGTATTGGGCCAAAAGCTGGTGAGAAACTCGGCGCTCTAGGTATTCAGACCATTGGTGAGCTGGCACGACAATCACAAGAATTTTTGTTGCAGCATTTCGGTCGCAACTACGGCGAATGGCTTTACCGCGTATCACGCGGATGGGACGAACGACCCGTGGTGACAAGTTCAGCGCCGAAATCCATCAGCCGGGAAACGACCTTTGAGCGCGACTTGCATGCAAAAGCCGATCGCGCGCAGTTGTCGGATATCTTCACCTCGCTGTGTGAACGCGTATCTGGAGATTTGCAGAAAAAATCCTATGTCGGCAAAACCATCGGTATCAAGCTCCGCTATGACGACTTCCGGACCTTGACGCGCGACCTGACTTTATCAGTAGCGACCGATGATGCCGCCGAGATCCGTCGCGCAGCAGGCGAGTGCCTTAAGCGCGTGCCGCTGGACAAGCGTCTGCGCTTGCTGGGTGTGCGTGTGTCTGCGCTGATGAAGAAAGAGGACGTGGTCCAGGAACTTCCACCGCAAGCGGAACTACTGCTTGAATAACACCGGTGGGTCGATCGAAGCCTTAGGTGTTCGCCTTGGCTTCTACCCACCATTCCCCTCAAACCCGTTCTATTTCAAACCTGTTGCGGCCATGGCAGCCTGCGCGCCTCAATACTGTAACTGCCCGCGCCAAATGCGATCAGATTCAGTAGGCCGCCCATGATGGCGAGATTTTTTAGAAAGTGAATCATTTGCTGCTGAGCCAACGCGGCCTCGGTCGCCGCCCACGGATTGTGGAATACGAGGGTCGCCGGAATCATGAACAGCAGGAGTATCAGTGCTGCAAATCGCGTCTGCCAGCCAAGCACGAGCATCAGTCCGCAAACAATTTCAATAGCGATCGTGGGGACCAGCAATAGCTCCGACATGGGTAAGCCGGCACTACTCATGAAGGCTGCCGTACC
>CAZXRS010000354.1:0-1666 GCA_964642635.1 uncultured Bifidobacterium sp.
GATCTCGCATGGCATCCAGCTGACGCACCACAGCAGCGGTCTTTTCCCAATCGGCATTCTTGGCCAGCGGATAAAAGCCCGTGTACTGACCCGGCTCGGCGATGGAGCGTGAAACCAAACTACCCGACGATATATGCACGTTGTCTGCAATGGTCAGATGCCCCAGTACCATCGCGGCACCCCCAAAGGTGCAGTACTTGCCAATCTTGGCGCTACCTGCGACACCCACACAGCCAGCCATGGCGGTGTGAGCGCCAATCACGCAGTTGTGCGCGATCTGTATCTGGTTGTCCAGCTTCACGCCATCTTCGATGACGGTGTGATCTAGCGCACCGCGATCGATGGTGGTGTTGGCGCCAATCTCTACATCATTGCCGATTCTCACGCCACCGGTTTGGGGAATTTTGATCCAGCGGCCCTGCTCATTCGCAAAGCCGAATCCGTCACCGCCGATCACTGCGCCGGACTGAACAATGCCACGCTCGCCAATATGGCAGTCCGCCAGAAACGTTACGTTCGGATGAAACAGTGTGTGCGCACCCAGCTTCGCGTCACGCCCGATAAAACACCCGGCACCGATCACGCAATGCTCGCCCACCTCTGCACCCGACTCGATGGTTACACCCGGTCCGATGCTGGCCGTTGCTGCCACGGTGGCGGCTGCATCGACCCATGCACCGGGATGAATACCGTGCGCCGGTGCAGGCGCGGCAAGCGCGGCAAAGTACTGTGCAACGCGAGCGAAATACGCATACGGATTGTCGCTGAGCACGCGAGCACCTTGATACGACGACACTCGCTCATGCTCAGCACGCGACAGTATGAGCGCTGACGCGCCGGTGACGGCCGCCTGCGCGCGGAGTTTCGGATTGGACAGAAACGTGATGTGGGACGGGCCTGCGGCGTCCAGCGGCGCGACCCCTGTGATGCCCAGCGCGGGATCGCCAATCAGCTCCCCGCCCAGGCTATCGACCAGGTCGCCCAGTCGAGTGCTCATGGCGGCGGTCCGGTCTATTTGCCGTTGAGTGCCTTCAGCACTTTATCGGTGATGTCGATACGCGGGCTGAAGTAAACGGCTTCCTGAAATACGATGTCGTATTTCTCGGCCTCTGCCAGCTGCTTGATAACCTTGTTGGCTTTTTCCAGCACAGCGGCCAGTTCTTCATTGCGGCGCTGATTCAGGTCTTCACGAAACTCGCGCTGACGACGCTGAAAATCCTTGTCCATCTCAGTTAGCTCGCGCTGGCGCTTTACGCGTTCCGCATCGGACAGCACAGGGCCATCTTTGTCCAGCTTTTCAGCAGCGGATTTAACGCGTGCAGCCAGTTCCTGGATGTCCTTGTCACGACGGGAGAATTCCTGCTCCAGCTTGGCCGTCGCGGCCTTGGCGGGTACGGCCTCACGGAAAATCCGCTCGGTATTCACGAAACCGATCTTCAGTTCCTGCGCCTGCGCGGCCAGCGATGCGCTGGTGACCATCAACAGGGCCAGCGAGAGGTAGCTTGCTTTTTTGAATACAGCTTTCAATTCATTCTCCGTTGCGGAAATATTTATTATGCCACTCCGACTCAGAAGCCTGTTCCGAGCTGGAATTGGAAGCGCTGAACGTAATCACCTGACTTGGCATTCAGCGGATAACCGAGCGACAGTTTCAGCGGACCAATCG
>CAZXRS010000355.1:0-1666 GCA_964642635.1 uncultured Bifidobacterium sp.
GCAGATGGTGCCTATCTGGATGTGCTGTCGAGTGATCAGTACCTGCCCACCGATGGCCGCCTGTTCGCTGCCTTCGCGCAGCCGCTGGATGACATTCGCTACGTGTTGGTGGGTGAAGGCCCGTACCCGCGTGAGCAGAGCGCGACCGGTGTCTGTTTTATGGATGGGGCGGTCGATGCCTTGTGGTCGCCCGCCGGTCTGTCCAAGCCTGTCAACCGCGCGACCTCGCTCCGCAACTTCATGAAGATGCTGATGGTGGCGGATGGCTTGCTGATGGCGAACGCGACTGGCGGTGAAGCGGTGGCCGAAGTCGCGCATCGTGCGCTCGCCGCAGACTCGACCTTTATTCAGACACTACCCGAGTTGCAGCACAATCTGCACGCGCAGGGCTTCCTCCTCTTGAACGCTGCACTGGTGTTTCGTCCCCATGTGCCGCCGGTAAAAGAGGCCAAGGCCTGGCGACCCTTTCTTGAGGTGGTGCTGAAAGCGCTAGCCAGCCGGGCCGCTCAGACCCCGCCGACCTTGGTGCTGTGGGGCAAGATCGCCAGCTGGCTCGACGGGCTGCCCACCGTCGCTCACTTTCCCCGCGCGGTTGCCGAACACCCGTACAACCTTTCCTTCATACAAAACAAGGACATGCAGCAGCTTTTCGGGGCGATGCATCTGCTTCGGAGCCGGTAATACTTCTACTGCGACAACCTTCCTAAAAGTTCCGTCCAGCCCGAATACCTGACTTTTCCAGTCGGCTTTGGTATACTCGACCAAAAGGATCGGGAATCCCGGTGATTCCTTCCTTCCACTGACCGGAGCCTGTTTATGCGTCTGACCACCAAGGGCCGTTTTGCAGTAACCGCCATGATCGATCTTGCGATGCGCCAGCATCAGGGACCAGTGACACTGGCGGGTATCAGCCAGCGTCAGGAAATTTCGTTGTCCTACCTAGAACAATTGTTCGGCAAGTTGCGCCGCCACGAGATTGTGGAATCGGTGCGCGGACCGGGCGGTGGATACAACCTCGCGCGTCGTGCAGAAGACATCACTGTGGCTGACATCATCATCGCGGTCGATGAGCCCATCGATGCCACCCAATGCGGCGGCAAGGGCAATTGCCACGGCGACGGCGAAACACACAGCACGCGTTGCATGACGCACGACCTCTGGGCAACCCTGAACGCAAAAATGGTGGATTACCTGGATTCAGTGTCGCTGAAAGATCTGGTCGATCAGCAGAAACAGAAAATGGCAGAACAGAAGCCGGTCGTTTTGATGCAGCAACGCACGCATCAGGCCGCATGAATCACACGGAGTAAAGAAACATGAACGCACCGCTGGCAAAGAACCTGATGGATACCATCCGGGCGCCACATTTCCCGGTTTACCTCGACTACTCGGCGACCACGCCAGTCGATCCGCGCGTCGCGGACAAGATGATTCCGTACCTGCGCGAGCAGTTCGGTAATCCGGCTTCGCGCAGCCATATGTACGGCTGGGAAGCGGAAAAGGCTGTAGAAGAAGCGCGCGGCCACGTGGCGGCGCTGGTGAACGCTGATCCGCGCGAGATCATCTGGACCTCGGGTGCGACTGAGGGCAATAACCTCGCACTGAAGGGCGCTGCGCATTTTTATCAGACCAAGGGCAAGCACATCATCACGGTGAAAACCGAGCA
>CAZXRS010000356.1:0-1665 GCA_964642635.1 uncultured Bifidobacterium sp.
CGACCAGGAAGAGGCAATGGAAGTTGCTGACCGAGTCGTACTGATGAACCGCGGAAAAGTGGAACAAGTAGGGACGCCGGATGAAGTGTATAACCATCCCGCGACGCCATTCGTCTAGGGATTCCTCGGTAACGTGAACCTGTTCCATGGCCGCGTGCACGAGGGCATACTGGCTGCAGGCGATGCCACACTATCCGTACCTGATCATCATCTAGCACGCGATGCCAGTGCCGTCGGGTACGTGCGTCCGCATGAACTGGATGTTGTGCCATTCACCCCTGAGGGTGATGGCATAGTCGCATTACTCAGACGCGCGCATGCAATCGGCCCACTCGCTCAGCTGGAGTTGGAGCGCAGCGATGGTGGCGGACTGATCGAAGCCGTACTTCCTTCTGAACGTTACTCGCAGCTGCAATTGCATGCGGGCGCGACCGTACGGGTCAAACCGAAACGGGTTCGCGTATTTCTTGACGAAGCTGTCTGACGCAGGACTACCATGAATTTTCAACAGCTAAGATCAGTCCGTGAGGCTGCGCGTCGTGGCTTTAACCTGACCGAAGTAGCAAACGCGCTGTTTACATCACAACCTGGTGTAAGCCGGCAAATCCGTGAGCTTGAAGAAGAACTAGGCATTGATATCTTCGAGCGCAACGGCAAGCGACTGACTGGCCTTACCGAACCGGGTAAAGAGGTACTGACGATTGTAGAGCGCCTGCTACTTGAAGCTGAGAACCTGCAACGAGCCGGCGAAACCTATTCCGGCACCACGACAGGCACATTGTCGATTGCTGCCACACACACACAAACGCGCTATGTGTTGCCCAAGGCGGTTCAGCATTTTCGATCTGCATTTCCCCACGTAAGAATAGCGTTGCAGCAAAGCGCGCCAGAGCATATTGCGGAATGGGTGTTATCGGGCAAGGCCGATATTGGTATCGCAACCGAGGGCTTGTCGCGTTTTGATGGCTTGGTATCTTTCCCTTGCTATGAATGGCATCACGTCATCGTCGTTCCCGATCACCATCCTTTACTATCGGTGAAAAAAGTAACGCTGGAAGATTTGGCTGAGCATCCGCTGATTACTTACGACGTCGGTTTTACTGGTCGAAGCCATATCGACGATGCCTTCGAGAAGCATCACATCACGCCCGATATTGTATTGACCGCGATGGATTCCGACGTGATTCAGCAATATGTATCGATGGGTCTCGGTATCGGCATCATCGCGTCGATGGCGGCGGAGCATCTGCCGAAAGGTTTGCATCCTATTCCCGCGGGTCATCTGTTCGCGACGAATGTGACACGCGTCGCGGTAAGACGCGGCGCTTTTCTGCGCGAGTATGCGATCGACTTCATCCGGCAAATTGCGCCGAAATTAAAGCTGGAAGAACTGGCAGAGAGCGTCAGCTGGAGACGCTGAGCGGAAAGAACATCGGCGACCCGAAGAGTCGCCGATGAAAATGGTGCTGATGAGAGGAATCGAACCACCGACCTACTGATTACGAATCAGTTGCTCTACCAACTGAGCTACATCAGCGAAGTCCGCATTATAACAAATTCCATACCTGCCCAGCAATTTTGGGGCAGTTCGCTGGCTTCAAGCTTCCTGATGATAGCGCGTCACACGCTCAACTTCGCTCTTCGACCCTAGAAAGACCGCAACCC
>CAZXRS010000357.1:0-1644 GCA_964642635.1 uncultured Bifidobacterium sp.
GCAAACTCGGTCGCGCAGAATGAAAAATGCGGAAGGAATCCATCGTGAGCCCGGCCAGCGCGAGCCGCTTGGCCAAGGCCTCGCTGTGACGCTTTGCCAGCCGCACCACTGATTCCTTCATGGCCCACATCATCAGATCAACATGCGCGGCCTGCGAAATCGACGTCTTCAGCCAAATCTCACCCAGCACGTCGTTGGTCGTATGAATATCAACGGAGAATGGCGGCTTCTCTTGCCCGGGCCGACGGGCCGGACGGAAAAACCGAACCTCCACCGGATTCGCATCGGCAAACGGCAGCACCATCGCAAACGACAACTCTCCCCTCGCCTGCGCAGCCAGTGACTCGACTTGCGCCGACTCGATGTCGTCGACCGCTTTGTTTAATCCATTAACCCTCGCCGGCTCCTTGTCGCCGAGCGCCCGTATCAGTTTGCGCAGCATGGTCTTGGCATCGCCCGCCGGCGAGGGCTGGCCGCGGCCAAGCAAGGCCTCAAGCCAGAACCCAGACGACATCACCGCACCCTGTAATGCGCCGGGAGACAGACCGCGCATGGACAGCTGCATGCGTTGAAACAGCGATGCCAGTTCGGGGTTACCAGCGGACTGCAGCAGACCATTCATGACCGCGGGCTGGAACAGATTGAGCAAGCTGGACGACATCGGGGGGCGCAAAGACAGCGCGAGCAGTCGAGAGATGCCCGCCTGGGGAGTGGCGTCCAGATCGAGAGGCGGAAGCGGAGCATTGCCGGCGGCGGGCGCGCGCGCATCGATAGCCTTAAGCGTCCAGCCACCAGCGCTGCGATTGGCGCGCAGCCAGATCTGCTCACCAGGACGGAAACGTAAACCCGGCGGCAGATCGATCAGCTCGCCGTTGTACAACAGCTTGAGCGTCTCGCCGCGCAATTCAATCGATGCCTGGATGACCTGCCCGTCGCGCAAGCCGAGTTGCTGCGCTATGGGAAGCACGATGGGAATCGTGCGTCCGTCCAGATAAAAAGGATTCAGACGGCCCGGGAGGGCCGTCTGTTCGGTACCTTGCAGTAGGGGGTTCACGGCAGGTGCCGCAAGTTCAACCGCTTACGGGAAGCGAACCCACTTTTTCTTTTCTTCCGGTGCGACTTCAGGCGCAGGACCGGTGTAGGCAACATTAGGCGCCAACCTGGGTACTGCCAGCGGCGGGTTCAGGTCGCTGGCCGTCGGCGCAATGGTCGGAGCAACCACCGGTGCCGACGAGTGCAGCTCTGCAGCCTTCACGCGCTTGATCTCAGCCTGTGGTGCCGGATCACCCAGTACAACCTGACGCAGCACAGCGGCGCTCGGTACATTGATGGTCGAGCCCGGCTTCAGCTTGGCCGACTTCACTGCCGACAGCAGCTGAGGATTGGCACGCGCAAAGGCTTCGCGCATCACTTCCATCGAGAACGGGCTGTTCGGCATCGTCTTTTTGATGACGCGATCGAGGTTGTCACCGGCCTTCACCGGATAAGAAGTACCCAGTGTGCTGCCATGCAGCGAGTCGCGAGCGACAGCGGCCAGAGCCGGGTCGGTCACAGGCTTGGGCGCAGCAGCAACCTTGTGCTTCTTCGCAACTGGCTTGTCATGCGCTGGCATCGCGGTCTTGTCGATAACGCCGAGCTTCTCGC
>CAZXRS010000358.1:0-1629 GCA_964642635.1 uncultured Bifidobacterium sp.
GGATACGGTGGTCTTATTACAACTCCGAAACAGGCGACCATGAACGGTTCATCGTACAAGGGGTGAATCATCAGTCCCTGCTCATTAAAAGGCAGCGCCATGATGGCCGCATCAAGCTCACCGGCGCGCAACAACTCCAGCAGCTTGACCGTGAAGTTCTCCTGCAGCACCAGTGGCATCTGTGGCACGTTTTCGATTAGCTGCGGCACCAGCTGGGGCAGTAGATATGGTGCAATCGTATAGATCACGCCTACGCGCAAGGTGCCGACTAGCGGATCCTTATTTTGGTTGGCGATATTCTTGATGTAGGCCGTTTGCTCGAGCACGTGCTCAGCCTGCGCGATGATCTGTGCACCGATCGGCGTCACCGATACCTCAGAGCCGCCGCGCTCGAAAATGGCTACGCCGAGTTCGTCCTCGAGTTTCTTGATCGCGACTGATAGCGTGGGTTGTGCGACGAAGCAGGCTTCGGCGGCGCGGCCGAAAGGCTTTTCACGCGCAACAGCAACGTTGTATTTCAGTTCGGTCAATGTCATAGCTTAAGTTTCGCATATTTTTCCGCGCGCCTTACACGCGCAGGAAGTCTTCCTTCGCACCTAGCCATCGAGAGAGATGGGCATCTGCGATATCTGGCCGCTGTGTCAGTAGTTGCTGCGCCAGGTCACGCGCATGCTCAACCAGCCACTGATCTGTTTCCAGATCGGCAAAACGTAGCATGGCCTGACCGGACTGGCGCGCACCGAGGAATTCGCCCGGACCACGAATCTCGAGATCGCGCCGGGCGATTTCGAAGCCGTCGGCAGTCTCTCGCATGATCGATAGTCTCTCCTTGGCGATCGGGCCCAGCGGGCCCTGATACATCAAGAGACAGACTGATGCCGCCGCGCCACGACCGACGCGTCCGCGCAGCTGGTGTAGCTGCGACAGGCCAAAGCGTTCGGCGTGCTCGATCACCATCAGCGACGCGTTAGGTACATCCACACCGACTTCGATCACGGTGGTTGCTACCAGCAAGTGAATCTCGCCCTTCGCAAACGCACTCATCACCGCTTGTTTATCGGCAGGTTTCAGGCGCCCATGTACCAGACCCACCTTCAGGTCGGGCAGGGCAGCTGATAGTAGCTCGTGTGTCTCGGTCGCGGTCTGCAGTTGCAGTGCCTCGGACTCCTCGATCAGCGGGCATACCCAGTACACTTGCCGACCTTCGAGCGCAGCCGCATGTACGCGCTCGATGACTTCATCGCGCCGCTCCTGCGCAATCATTCGCGTTACCACGGGCGTGCGCCCGGGTGGCAGCTCGTCAATCACAGACACTTCAAGGTCAGCGAAATACGTCATGGCTAGCGTGCGCGGAATGGGCGTAGCCGACATCATCAGCTGATGCGGCACGCTGCCAATGCCCTTATTACGTAGTGTGAGTCGCTGTGCGACGCCGAAGCGATGCTGCTCGTCGACGATGACAAGGCCGAGTTTGTCGAATTCGACGTCGTGCTGTATCAGTGCGTGTGTGCCCACCACCAGCCGCGCTTCGCCGGATTCGATACGCGCGCGCGCATCTTCTTTTTCTTTTTTCTTCAGGCTGCCGGTAAGCCATGCGACCCGTACGCCTAGCGGCTCCAGCCAGCCGGC
>CAZXRS010000359.1:0-1619 GCA_964642635.1 uncultured Bifidobacterium sp.
GACCGGGCCCGTTGCATCCGGCAGCACCGAGCAGCCAACCTCGTCAAAAATCTCTACCCGCGCCTGCTCGAAATATCGAAAGTACTCGGTGTTGTTCACATGACCGAGCACATCCATATCGCCCCAGCGCAGCTTAAGCTGCAGGCGATGAATCCGCTGATATCCGTCAGGTATCGCCATCAGAAAGCCGCCATGCCGTCATCGGCGGTGATCGCTGCGCCATTGATGAAACGAGATTCATCCGCTGCCAGCAGAAGCAGCAAGCCATCAAGATCCTCGGGCTGGCCGACACGCTTGCGCGGCAAGATGTTGACTAGCTTCTGCCCGCTTTCGCTGGCGAAGTAGTCGCGGTTGATTTCGGTTTCGATATAGCCCGGGCAGATTGCGTTGACGTTGATGCCGTAGCGGCCCCATTCCAGCGCCATCGCCTTGGTCATCTGCAGCACGGCGGCTTTACTCATGCAGTAGACACCAATCTGCGACAACACACGCAAGCCGGCCACCGACGCAATATTAATAATTCTGAAGTGACGGTTCGGCTCAGCCTTGGAACGCAAGATCATGCGCTTGGCGACTTCCTGCGCAACGAAGAAAGCGCCCTTGGTGTTGGTGTCCATCACAAAGTCATACTCCTGCGGCGATACATCGACGAGCTTCTGCGTGTTCGATACACCGGAGTTGTTGACCAGGATGTCGATAGGCCCGGCCTCGGTCTCGGCATGGGCGACTGCAGACTTGATGCTGGCATGATCAGTGACATCCAACTCAACGATACGCGCTGCGCCACCCTCGGACTCGATCTCCGCGCGCAGTTCCTTGAGCTTTTCGGTTCGACGCGCGGCCAGCACCACGGTGGCACCGGCTTCCGCCAATACTTTCGCAAAGCGCTCGCCCAGCCCGCTCGATGCGCCGGTGACCAACGCCACCTTCCCTTTGAAATTGACTTCGATGCCCACGATCTCTCCCTTTATCTGCGTTCCAGCGTCATTCACGATCCAACCGGTATCATTACACGATTCGCACGTCAGCCATCGGTGTTTCCGGCTAGCGCGCCTACTAAAAATCACTGAAAATCCCTGCCACCCGAACGACACGCCCCATCATGACGAGTCCCAGCCAGAACCCCAGCTTCATCGAACAATACGGCCCGCGCGAGGCCATGGATTATGACGTCGTGATCGTCGGCGCAGGCCCCGCAGGGCTGTCGGCTGCGATCAGGCTCAAACAAAGAGCCGAAGCCCAGGGGCAGGACATCAATGTCTGCGTTCTCGAAAAAGGTAGCGAACCCGGTGCCCACATCCTGTCCGGCGCGGTGATGGATCCGAATGCCATCACTGAATTGTTCCCGGACTGGAAAGAACGCGGCGCGCCACTGAACACGCCGGTCAGCGAAGATCGCTTCCTGTTTCTGAGCGAAACCGGTTCGATGCAGACGCCGAACTGGCTGCTGCCGGCCTGCTTCCAGAATCACGGTAACTACATCGTATCGCTCGCCAATGTCGTGCGCTGGCTAG
Source organism: uncultured Bifidobacterium sp. (assembly GCA_964642635.1). Taxonomy (GTDB): domain Bacteria; phylum Pseudomonadota; class Gammaproteobacteria; order Burkholderiales; family Burkholderiaceae_D; genus Pernthalerella. The sequence goes on from CAZXRS010000359.1 coordinate 1,515, forward strand.
CGCAGCAGGCTGAGGCGCTGGGCGTGGAGATCTTCCCGGGCTTCGCGGCTGCTGAAGTGCTGTATGACGACAAGGGCGCAGTGGTCGGTGTCGCTACCGGCAACA
>CAZXRS010000360.1:0-1614 GCA_964642635.1 uncultured Bifidobacterium sp.
ACGCCGCCTGTTCACCGCCCATCACCGAGATGCGCGCATTGGGCCACATCCACAGCATGCGCGGTCCGAATGCCCGACCGCACATGCCGTAGTTGCCCGCACCAAAGCTACCCCCAATGATCACCGTGAACTTCGGCACCTGCGCAGTGGACACGGCCGTCACCATTTTCGCGCCATGTCGTGCGATACCTTCGTTTTCATATTTACGCCCCACCATGAAGCCTGTGATGTTCTGCAAGAAGACCAGCGGTATCTTGCGCTGGCAGCAGAGCTCGATAAAGTGCGCGCCTTTCACTGCTGAATCAGAAAACAAAATACCGTTGTTTGCGACTATACCGACCGGCATGCCGTGCAGATGCGCAAATCCGCACACCAGCGTATTGCCGAAGCGCGCCTTGAATTCATCGAACTCACTACCATCAACGATGCGGGCTATCACCTCGCGCACGTCGAAAGGTTTGCGCGTGTCGGTCGGTATCACGCCATAGAGCTCATGGGCATCGTATTTCGGCGGCACCGGCTCTCGCAAGGCCAATGGCTGCAGCTTAGTGCGATTCAGATGACCCACAATATTGCGTGCGATCGCCAGCGCATGCGTGTCATCCTGCGCAAGATGATCCACCACACCCGATAAGCGCGTGTGTACGTCGCCACCGCCCAGATCTTCCGCGCTGACTTCTTCGCCGGTGGCCGCCTTCACCAGCGGTGGGCCGCCGAGAAAAATCGTGCCCTGATTTTTCACAATGATGGATTCATCGCTCATTGCCGGCACATACGCTCCGCCTGCGGTGCACGAGCCCATCACCACAGCAATTTGAGGAATACCTTCGGCCGACATCGTCGCCTGATTGAAGAAGATGCGCCCGAAATGATCGCGATCCGGGAATACCTCATCCTGATTCGGCAGATTCGCACCGCCGGAATCGACCAAATAGATACACGGTAGGTGATTCTGCTGAGCGATTTCCTGCGCACGCAGATGCTTCTTCACCGATAAGGGGAAATAGGTACCGCCTTTCACGGTCGCGTCATTACAGACAATCACGCATTCCTGACCATTTACACGACCTATGCCGGTGATCACGCCGGCCGCCGGAGCGACGTTGTCATACATATCGAAAGCGGCGAGTACCGAAAATTCGAGAAACGGCGTTCCGGGATCCAGTAGCTGGTTTACGCGCTCACGCGGTAGTAACTTGCCGCGAGCTACATGCTTGTCACGTGCTGCTTGTCCGCCGCCGAGCGCGATCCGCTCACAATGCGCTTGCAGATCATCCACCAACGCCTGCATCGCGGCGGCGTTCGCCAAAAATTCTGGCGCTCGCGTATTCAGCTTCGATTCAATGACTGGCATCGCCGGTACCTCCGTTTATTCTTCTGTATTGAAGTCGCCATCGACGTAAAACCACAACCCATCTTCAAGGACAAAGCGACTGGTTTCTTCCAGCCGCCGGCCTTTACCGTTGACCCGGCAACGCGCAACGAAATGCACCTTCGCGTTATCCCCGTCTTGCTTCGCGTCTTTGACGTCGAGCCCTAGCCACTTGATGGCCGTATCGGTCACTTTCTCTTGCGGCCGCGTCGACGGGTGCCAGGTCGCTTTCAGGTAATCCT
>CAZXRS010000361.1:0-1605 GCA_964642635.1 uncultured Bifidobacterium sp.
GTGCTGATCGATGCATCGGAAATCATCCCGCAAGTCACCTGGGGTACCTCACCTGAGATGGTCGTGTCCGTCGATGCGTGCGTGCCTGATCCTGATAAAGAAAAAGATCCGGTCAAACGTGATGCGATGGAAAAGGCGCTGGTGTACATGAACCTGAAGCCGAACACCTCGATTACCGACATCCGCATCGATAAAGTTTTCATCGGCTCCTGCACCAATTCACGTATTGAAGATTTGCGCGCGGCGGCGGATGTGGTGCGCGGTAAGTTCCGTGCATCGAATGTGAAGTTGGCGATGGTGGTGCCGGGCTCGGGACTGGTGAAAGAGCAGGCTGAGCGCGAAGGCCTCGACAAGATTTTCAAAGACGCAGGCTTTGAGTGGCGCGAGCCGGGTTGCTCGATGTGTCTCGCGATGAATGCGGATCGTCTCGATCCGGGCGAGCGCTGCGCATCGACGTCGAACCGTAATTTCGAAGGCCGTCAGGGCGCCGGCGGTAGAACGCATCTGGTTAGCCCAGCGATGGCGGCAGCGGCCGGTGTTGCTGGTCACTTTGTTGACGTTCGCAAGCTGTAATCCGCACTCAGGAAGAACTCATGAAGACAATCGCTTTTCTCGTTGTTGCGCTATCGCTGCTAGCCGGCTGCAATACGATTAATGGCATCGGCAAGGATGTCGAGAAACTCGGCGAAAAAGTGCAGGGCGCGAGTAAGAAGTAATCCGCTGAATCAGGATCGAATCTGGATACACCATGAACAAATTTACCGTACTCGATGGGTTGGTCGCGCCGCTGGATCGCGCGAATGTGGATACCGATGCCATCATTCCTAAGCAATTCCTGAAGTCGATCAAGCGTACCGGCTTTGGCCCGAATTTGTTTGATGAGTGGCGTTATCTCGACGTTGGGCAGCCTGGTGTTGATAACAGCAAGCGTCCGCTGAATCCGGATTTCGTACTGAACCAGCCACGCTATCAGGGCGCGTCAGTACTGCTGGCGCGAAAAAACTTCGGTTGCGGTTCTTCGCGCGAGCATGCGCCATGGGCACTGGAGCAGTATGGCTTCCGCGCCGTGATCGCACCGAGCTTTGCCGATATTTTCTTTAACAACTGCTACAAGAACGGTCTGCTGCCTATCGTGCTAACCGAGCAGGAAGTCGACAAGCTATTCAACGAAGTAAAGGCCTTTCCGGGCTATCAGCTGAAGATCGATCTGCCAGCGCAGACCGTCAGCACGACCAATGGCGATGCGGTGTATCGCTTTGAGATCGATCCCTTCCGCAAGCACTGCTTGATCAATGGTCTCGACGATATTGGCCTGACGCTGCAGGAAGCGGACAAAATTCGTAGTTTTGAGGAGCGTCATCTCGCTGCGTTCCCTTGGCTATCCAACACGATTTCGTAATATTTATTTTTGAAACCATGAAGATCGCAATTCTGCCAGGTGACGGCATCGGTACCGAGATCGTCGAACAAGCCGTCAAGGTTCTGAACGTACTCGGCCAAAAATTTGAGATGGAATCCGCGCCGGTCGGCGGTGCTGGCTATGCTGCGCATGGCCATCCGCTGCCGGAAGGTACGCTGAAGCTCGCGAAAGAAGCTGATGCGATT
>CAZXRS010000362.1:0-1600 GCA_964642635.1 uncultured Bifidobacterium sp.
CTCGAACACCTGACCTCCCACCGACTTGTAGTCGCCAAAATTGCCATCCTCCATACGATCGATACGGGCGTGAATGCGCTTCTGGGCCGCAACATCGCGAAGGCCTTCAAACCAAAGGTCAAACCGTTCAGTGGTTAAAACTGACGGCATAGTGAATTGTATAATTTGGGATACAAATAATCAATGAGCCACCTCAAGTGTTCAATCTGACAAACAATTTGAGAAGGCTAGGGGGCGGGAGGTCTACAAATCAATTCGGGCGATCAATGTAAAGCTGACGCGCAACAAATTTCTTGGAGCAGCAGCAGGCGCACAAAGGAACCCCTGCCACTTGATACAATCTCGGTTTCGTCTTACCACCAGCACCATCCCATGATCGACATCCAACTCCTCCGCAAGGACATCACCGCCGTCGCTGAGCGCCTTGCGCAGCGTAAGTTCAAGCTAGACGTGAACGCTTTCAACGCGCTCGAGTCCGAGCGCAAGGCCATCCAGACCCGCACTGAAGAGCTGCAGGCGCAACGGAATAGCCTCTCCAAGCAGATCGGCATATTGAAAGGCAAGGGCGAGGACGCCAGCGCGGTCATGGCGCAGGTGGGCGGTATCGGCGACGAGCTCAAGATATCGGAAGAGCAGCTTGAAGCGCTGCAGGTAAAGATTTCGGACTTTGTTCTCGCTATTCCGAACATCCCGCATGAGTCGGTACCGGCCGGGCACGACGAAAGCGGCAACGTCGAGTTGCGCAAGGTCGGTACCCCGCGCCAGTTTGACTTTGAAGTCAAAGATCACGTCGATCTCGGCGCGCCGCTAGGCCTGGACTTCGACACCGGCGCCAAGCTGTCTGGCGCTCGCTTCACGGTGATGAAAGGCGGCATCGCGCGGCTTCATCGCGCCATCGCTCAGTTCATGCTCGACACCCACACAACTGAGCACGGCTACACCGAGTGCTATACGCCCTACATCGTCAACAGCAACACGCTGCAAGGCACTGGCCAGCTACCGAAATTTGAGGCCGACTTGTTCGCAGTAAAGAAGGGCGGTCAAGAGGGTGAGGGTGAGGCGCTCTACCTGATCCCGACGGCCGAAGTCACGCTGACCAACTTCGTCAGCGGCGAGATCGTCGGTGGTGAGCAGTTGCCGATGCGGCTCGTCGCGCATTCGCCCTGCTTCCGTTCCGAGGCAGGTAGCTATGGCCGCGATACGCGCGGCATGATCCGCCAGCACCAGTTTGATAAGGTCGAGATGGTGCAAGTCGCGAGCCCCGATCACTCTTACCAGCAGCTTGACGAAATGTGTAGTCACGCTGAGAACATCCTGAAGAAGCTCGGCCTGCCGTATCGCGTGATCACGCTGTGCACCGGCGACATGGGTTTCGGTGCAGCCAAGACCTACGACCTGGAAGTCTGGCTGCCCGCGCAGAATACTTACCGCGAAATCTCGTCGGTCTCGAACTGCGAAGCCTTTCAGGCGCGTCGCATGCAGGCACGCTTCCGCAATGCGCAGGGCAAGCCTGAACTGCTGCATACATTGAACGGCTCGGGTCTCGCAGTCGGCCGCACGCTGGTAGCAATTCTGGAAAACTACCAGCAAGCCGATGGCA
>CAZXRS010000363.1:0-1594 GCA_964642635.1 uncultured Bifidobacterium sp.
GCGGGAGCAGAAAGTACCTTATCTCGGTATCTGTCTCGGCATGCAGGTCGCGCTGATTGAGTATGCGCGCGATGTCGCTGGCCTGAAGCAAGCCAACTCGACCGAGTTCGATGCCGATACCGAACACCCGGTCGTTGCTCTGATTACTGAATGGCAGAACCACGATGGTCACATCGAACGCCGCGATACCAACTCCGATCTGGGCGGCACCATGCGCCTTGGCGCGCAGACCTGCGCGGTGAAGCCGGGCACGCTGGCGGCTGAGATCTATGGTGCATCGGTCACCGAGCGTCACCGTCATCGCTACGAAGCGAATAATCATTACCTTGAGCGGATCGAGAAGGCGGGTTTGGTGGTGTCGGCGCGCACGCCCACCGAGTCGCTGTGCGAGATCATGGAATTGCCGCGTAGCGGCGAGCACGCTCACCCGTGGTTCATGGGCGTGCAGTTCCACCCCGAGTTCAAGTCCACGCCGCGTGACGGGCATCCGCTATTTATCTCCTTCATCCGGGCCGCGCTGGCGAGCAAGGGTGAGGGTGCGCACAGGAAAGCAGCATGAAGCTCTGTGATTTCGAAGTCGGCATCGATCGCCCGTTTTTTCTGATCGCCGGTACCTGTGTGATCGAATCCGAGCAGATGGCGCTCGATACCGCAGGTCGCCTGAAAGAAATCACTGAGGCTCTGGGCATTCCATTTATCTACAAATCCTCGTTTGACAAGGCCAACCGTTCATCGGGGGGTTCTTTTCGTGGTCTGGGCATGGAGAAAGGTCTGGAGATTCTCGCCAAGGTGAGACAGCAGATCGGCGTACCGGTGCTGACCGATGTGCATGACATCGAGGAGATCAAGCCTGTTTCGGCGGTGGTAGATGTATTGCAGACGCCCGCTTTTCTGTGCCGGCAGACGGATTTCATCGTCGCCTGCGCACAATCAGGTAAGCCAGTGAATATCAAAAAGGGCCAGTTTCTCGCGCCGCATGACATGCGCAACGTCGTTGACAAAGCGCGCCATGCCGCGCGCGATGCAGGGTTGCCCACAGATGTGTTCATGGTTTGCGAACGTGGCGCATCATTCGGCTATAACAATCTTGTCTCCGACATGCGTTCACTGGCGATCATGCGCGAGACGGTGTGTCCGGTGGTGTTCGATGCCACGCACTCGGTGCAACTGCCGGGTGGGCAGGGCACGTCTTCGGGTGGTCAGCGCGAATTCGTGCCGGTACTAGCGCGCGCAGCAGTAGCTGTCGGTGTCGCCGGTCTGTTTATGGAAACGCATCCTGATCCGGCACAGGCAAAGTCCGATGGACCGAATGCCGTGCCGCTATCGCGCATGCGCGAGCTCCTCGACAGCCTGGTCGCGATCGACCGCGTGGTGAAGAGCCATCCCTTGCTTGAAAATGACTTTCACTAAAGTCGAGTTGTATCCAACCAAATAACCATCCATTGCGGAGATCTGAATGAGTGCAATCGTTGACATCGTAGGTCGTGAAATCCTCGACTCGCGCGGCAATCCCACCGTCGAGTGCGACGTGCTGCTGGAATCCGGTGTGATGGGTCGCGCCGCGGTACCCTCGGGCGCCTCCACCGGCTCGCGC
>CAZXRS010000364.1:0-1579 GCA_964642635.1 uncultured Bifidobacterium sp.
TTTTGCATGGCGGGGTGATGTGCGTCAACTAAAGTTGACGGTTTTGGGGTAATGGATTTGTTACGATTTTGGGGCGGGGGTGGGAGAAAAGTCCCTGGATCCCGGCCTGCGCCGGGATGACGATTCATAGTGGGTCGCACCCATCATCGTCGTCCCAGCCACCGCCCCAGCGAAAGCTGGGGGAAGTTGGGATCCATGGGCGGTCGAATGGGGGCGGTTAATCCCCGCCCAAGCCACCAATCCCATACTGCCGCAGCTTCACATACAGGCTCTGGCGCGACAGCCCCAGAATTTCCGCGGCCGTCGCCCGGTTATCCTGCGTGAGCTTCAGCGCCGCCTGAATAGCGAGCTTTTCGATCAGTTCGGTGGTCTCGCCGACAATCTCCCGCAGCGGAACGCGTCCGACCAGCTCGGTCAGTTGTTCTGCCGATTGCGGGATGTCGTGGCGTCCGGCATCGCTGCCCAGACGGCGGCCAACATCGCGGATCGTGAAGCCAAGGCCGCCGGATTCACCGTGCGGCACCGACACGGCCGAGATCTCGACCGGAATTGTGGCACCGCTCTGGTCGCGCAGCGTGGTCGCGAACAGGCGCACGCTACCGCGCTGGCGCAGATTGGCCAGCAAGACATTCAGATCGACACCGGCGCGACCGAGCCAGCGGTCCAGCGATTCGCCCAGCGCCTGCTCAGCACGGCCCAGCTTGACCATCTCGGCAAACGCGCGGTTGACCGCGATGATGTCGCCGTCGTTGTTGGTGACGATGAAAGCATCTGGCGATTGCTCCAGCACACGCAACACGACCTCGGCGCGCGCATCGCTGACCGAGGTTTGCACGAGTGCTGGATCATTCAGGCGCAGCAGGAACAGCTCGCCGGCCTCTTCATGCATGACGGACACAGACAGCAAGACAAGATGTCCGCCGATTTTTACTTGCGCCTGATCGGGTTGACCGCTCGCATGCACGGTGTCGAGCATATTCACCACCGCAGAGCGAGCGCCTGTATCGACGCAATCCATGATGCTGCGGCCAACAATTTTTAGCGCAGGCTCGCCGATGGTGCTGGCGGCTGCCGGGTTGGCTTCGATGATTTTCAGATTCTTGCCATCGACCACCAGCACGCCTTCGGCGGTCAGGTCGAACAGAATGCGATAGCGCGATTCCACATGGCGTAGTCGCAGATAATCCCGCTCCAGCGCTTGCTGCGCATCGACCAGTTGCTGTTGCAGCTCAGCGATCGACCGCAGGTCGCGACCCAGCGCGACGGTGCGGCCCTTGGGTCCGACACGCAGCGCGCAGAAGGAGATGGGCAGGTCGGCACCCTTACGGGTTGGAATGTTGACTTGGCGCCAGGTGACACGGCCGTCGTCATTGGCGGCTTCTTCGAGCAGGCGCTTGATTTTCGGCTTGCTTTCGACGGTGACGATCTCCGTCCAGGGCTTGCCTTTCCATTGGGCCAAACCGCCACTGGCAGCGATCAGATCACCGGAAGAGGAGACATCTGAGATCACGCCATCGCCATCAAGGACGAGCACGACATCAGCGGAAGCAGATAAAAGTGCGCCGATCGCTTCCGTGCC
>CAZXRS010000365.1:0-1567 GCA_964642635.1 uncultured Bifidobacterium sp.
CTGGTCAGACTATCTCGCCGAGCACGCCGTCGAGATGCGCAAGGCGCCTTCCAAATATGGCAACACCCGTCACAAGCCGATTGAGCCTGCGCCGGGGCGTTACGTGAAAGTGAAGGCCGGCTAATGTTGTCGACTTGCTAGCGTAGCATCCGGCGGCGACCAGCCAGTCCCGGCTGTGCATCGCAAAACGCGCACCGTACCAGCGTGATCGCTGGACAAACCCCTGATTTTAGAGACTATAATGCCCTCGGAGGCACGGACTCGTGTCCGGTTTTTCGATCAGATCGCAAACAATCATTGCGACGCAAAATAACGGAACCCACATGACCAGCACAAGAAAGTCGGGCGAACGCCTTATAAAGAAGTACCCGAACCGTCGTCTGTACGACACCCAAACCAGTTCCTATATCACCCTTGCCGATGTGAAACAGCTCGTGCTGGGCAATGAAGACTTCGTCGTCGTTGATGCCAAATCTGACGAAGACCTGACGCGCAGCATCCTGCTGCAAATCATTCTGGAAGAAGAGGCGAACGGCGAACCGATGTTTTCCAGCTCCGCGCTGTCGCAGATCATCCGCTATTACGGTCACGCGATGCAGGGCATGATGGGTTCTTATCTCGAGAAGAATATTCAGGTGTTCATCGACATCCAGAACAAGATGACGGAGAACTCGAAGGGCCTGCTGGACGAGAAATCCTTCAGCCCGGAGATGTGGACGCAGTTCATGAGCGTGCAAGCGCCGATGATGCAAGGCATGATGAGCAACTACATCGAGCAGAGCAAGAGCCTATTCATGCAGATGCAAGACCAGATGCAGAGTCAGGCCAAAAATGTGTTCGGCACGTTTCCTTTTCCGGGCGTGAATCCGGGGCGTGAGACGGCGAAGGCTGAATCCAAGTAATCCGATGGTGCGCTCTCGAAAGCACCAGAGAGCAAACAGGTAAAATGGCGGTCGCACGAGAGTGCAACCGCCATTTGTCTTTTTCAACGTCAGGTTCCCATGTCCGGTACTTCACCCGCCGCCCCTAAGGTCGGTTTTGTTTCTCTTGGCTGCCCGAAGGCGCTCACCGATTCCGAGCAGATCCTGACTCAGTTGCGTGCCGAGGGCTACGAGACCGCGAAGTCCTATGATGGCGCGGACCTTGTCATCGTCAATACCTGCGGTTTCATCGACGCCGCCGTGCAGGAGTCGCTGGATGCGATTGGTGAAGCGCTGGCCGAGAATGGCAAAGTGATCGTCACTGGCTGCCTTGGCAGCAAAAAAGATGCGGCGGGCGAGGACATCGTGCAGAAGGTGCATCCCAAGGTGCTGGCTGTTACTGGTCCGCATGCGCTGGGTGATGTGATGAGCGCGGTACACCTGCACCTGCCGAAGCCGCACGAACCTTTTCTTGATCTCGTGCCGCCGCAGGGCGTGAAGCTCACGCCTAAGCACTATGCTTACCTGAAGATTTCCGAAGGCTGCAATCATCGCTGCAGCTTCTGCATCATCCCGTCGCTGCGTGGCGATCTGGTATCGCGTCCGGTCGCTGACGTGATGCTGGAGGCAGAGAATCTGTTCAAGGC
>CAZXRS010000366.1:0-1557 GCA_964642635.1 uncultured Bifidobacterium sp.
GCTTCTGGAACCCCAAGATGGCCCCGTTCATCTTCGGCCATCGCAACAAAATTCATATCGTTAACCTGGAAAAGACCATGGTCAATTTCCAGGAAGCTATGAAGTACATCCGCCAGCTGTCCGCCAATCGCGGCACCATCCTGCTGGTCGGCACCAAGCGTCAGGCGCGCGACATTATCGCGGCCGAGGCGCAGCGCGCCGGTGTCCCGTTCGTTGACCAGCGCTGGCTGGGCGGTACGCTGACCAACTTCAAGACCATCAAGACCTCGATCAAGCGCCTGAAGGACATGGAAGCCTCAATCGCTGACGGTTCGGTCGAAAAGCTGTCGAAAAAAGAAGCGCTGATGTTCAACCGCGAACTCGATAAGCTGCAAAAGGCCATCGGCGGCATCAAGGATATGAACGGCGTGCCGGACGCGATCTTCGTGATCGACGTTGGTTACCACAAGGGCGCCATCACCGAAGCGGCAAAGCTGGGTATTCCGGTCATTGGCGTGGTCGATACCAACCACTCGCCGGCTGGCGTGACCTATGTTATCCCGGGAAATGACGATTCGTCGAAAGCTATCACGCTGTACGCCCGTGGCGTTGCAGACGCGATCCTCGAAGGTCGTGCGAACTCGGTGGCCGAGATCGTCAATACGGCTAAGGGCGGCGAGGAATTCGTCGAGGTCAGCGACCAGGCCTGATTCGCCTGAGATCGCCCCGCGCGTCGGGGCAGAAAATCAGGGGCAACGAGCGTTCGCCCCTTTTTTTCGGTCAGTTCACGGACATGGAGTGCGCGAACTGTCTCAGCGATAGCAAGAATTTTGATTCATGTCGCCCGCGTGGCGGCAAAGTTTAGGAGATTGGGATGGCGGCAATTACTGCAGCAATGGTGGGCGAGCTTCGCGCGAAGACCGACGCACCGATGATGGAATGCAAGAAGGCGCTGACTGAGGCCGATGGCGACATGGAGAAAGCCGAAGAGCTGCTGCGCGTTAAGCTCGGCAGCAAGGCATCGAAGGCGGCATCGCGCATCACGGCTGAAGGCGTGGTGGCGGCGCACATTGCCGGCGGTGTCGGCGCGCTGATCGAAGTCAACTGCGAAACTGATTTCGTTTCGAAGAATGATGACTTCCTGAAGTTTTCGAAAGATGTTGCGCAGTTGGTCGCCGATAAAAACCCGGCCGACGTGGCTGCGCTGTCAGCGCTACCGCTCGACGGCAAGACGGTTGACGAGATCCGTTCGGCGCTGATCGGCAAGATTGGCGAGAACATGTCGATCCGCCGCTTCCAGCGTTTCCAGACCTCGTCCAAGCTGGTCTCGTACCTTCATGGTACCCGTATTGGTGTGATGGTTGAATTTGACGGTACTGACGAGCAGGTCGGTAAGGATGTGGCGATGCATATCGCGGCCATGAAGCCGGTCGCGCTGTCGTCTGATCAAGTGCCGGCTGACCTGATCGAAAAAGAGCGCTCGGTCGCGACACTGAAGGCGCAGGAATCGGGCAAGCCGGCCGACATCGCTGCCAAGATGGTCGACGGCTCGGTACAGAAGTATCTGAAGGAGGTCTC
>CAZXRS010000367.1:0-1545 GCA_964642635.1 uncultured Bifidobacterium sp.
GGTATGTACAGGTCGTTAGGCAGTTTGAACAGCGGTTCGCCGTATAGCTTAGCGAACGCGACGCCGTCGATGACGTCGGGCGTCCCGTCCGGCGCACCAGTGGGCAGTATCTCTGCGACCTGGGTTGCGCCATCGTGCGCATTGTTAGATTCGGTACTGGTTTCCACGATCAGCTATTCAATGCGACTGGTAAACGTAGGCTTGCTGCTTAACGCGCGATTCCTGCACGCGGCGCAACTCGTCAAGGTCAAGTTTTTCCTTGTCCCACAGACGTGCGCGACCTGCTTGCTGCTCGGCTTCCAGTGACGGATGCTGCTGCTTCATGTCGGTAAGGAAGCGAGTGAAGTCGGACACATACGCTGTTTGCTTCTTGAAAAGACTCATAGCCAAGGATTCCGGGTTGGTATGACCGTATTTTACCCTTAGCGGATGCGCATGCCCGGCTTTGCGCCCGGCCACGGCTCCAGAATGTAGATGCCCGGGTCAGATTTTTCATCTTTCGCGCTGGCAGCAAGCACCATACCCTCAGAGACGCCAAACTTCATTTTGCGCGGTGCCAGGTTGGCAACCATCACCGTCAGCTTGCCTTTCAGGGCTTCCGGTTGATAGGCAGACTTGATACCTGAGAACACGTTGCGCATCCGGCCTTCGCCGACATCCAGTGTCAGGCGCAGCAGTTTGTCCGAACCTTCCACGTGTTCGCAATCGACGATCTGCGCGATACGCAGATCAATCTTCATGAAATCATCGATCTTGATTTCCGCATCGATGTCTTCAATGTCAGTCGCAGAAGATGGGCTCGGCTCGGCCGGGGGTTCAAACAGATCATCGAGCATCTTGGTCTCCACGCGGGTCATCAGGTGAGCATACGGTTTCATGAGGTGCTGGTCCGGTAGCGCATGGCGCACATCCGTCCACTGCAATGGTGAGATATTCAGCAGCGACTCGACTTGCGCGGCCAGCGCTGGCAGTACGGGCTTGAGGTAAATGGTCAGGATGCGGAAGGCTTCCAGCAGGCGCGAGCAGACTTCCTGTGTCTTCGCGTTGTTGGCCGGGTCCTTCGCCAGTTCCCACGGCTTGTTGGCGTCCACATACGCGTTCACGATGTCTGCCTGTTCCATGATCAGGCGTAGCGCCTTACCAAAGTCGCGCGCCTCATACAGTGCTGCAACTTCGTCACCAGCCGCGCGCAGGCCGGACAGGAAGGTGTCGCTGTCTGTCGCCCAGCTCATCGCCAGTTTGCTATCGAATTTTTTAGTGATGAAACCCGCTGCTCGGCTCGCGATATTGATGTACTTACCGACCAGATCGCTATTGACCCGAGCGACGAAATCTTCCGGGTTGAAATCAACATCTTCAACACGTGCGTTCAACTTTGCTGCGATGTAGTAGCGCAGCCATTCCGGGTTCATTCCGATATCGAGATAGCGCAGCGGCGAGATGCCGGTGCCGCGCGACTTCGACATTTTCTCGCCACTCACCGTGATAAATCCATGAACGAATATATTGTTTGGAACTTTGAGTCCAGCAAAGTGCAGCATCGCC
>CAZXRS010000368.1:0-1543 GCA_964642635.1 uncultured Bifidobacterium sp.
CTACCCGACGACGGCTGGCAGTGAAGATTTGCGTGCAGCTATCTGTCAATGGCTCGAGCGTCGATATCAAATACCCAAGCTGAATCCTGCGACGGATGTGCTGCCAGTCAATGGCTCCCGTGAAGCCTTGTTCGCGCTGGCACAGGCCGTCATCGATCCGGCGGCTAAAGCCATCGTGGTATGCCCGAATCCGTTCTATCAGATTTATGAAGGTGCAGCCTACCTCGCTGGTGCCGAACCGTTCTGCGTCAACTCCGATCCGGCGCGCAACTTTGCACCAGATTTTTCTACCGTACCGGCAGAGATCTGGCCGCGCGTACAACTGCTGTATATCTGCACACCGGGCAATCCAACCGGTGCAGTACTGACGCTGAACGACTGGAAAGAACTATTCGCGCTGTCGGACAAGCATGGCTTTGTGATCGCAGCGGATGAGTGCTATTCCGAGATTTACTTCGGCGATAGCAAGCCACTCGGCGCGATGGAAGCCGCGCACAAGCTAGGCCGCGGATACGAGCGTCTGATCGCATTCTCTAGTCTGTCAAAACGCTCGAACGTACCGGGCATGCGTTCCGGATTCGTCGCCGGTGATGCCGCAATACTGAAGCAATTCCTGCTCTACCGTACCTATCATGGCAGCGCGATGAGCCCATCGGTGCAGTCGGCCTCGATCGCTGCGTGGAATGACGAAGCCCATGTAGTTGAAAATCGCGAGAAATACATACGCAAGTTCAATCAGGTCACGCCCATGCTAGCGGAGGTGCTCGACGTAGCGCTACCCGACGCCGGCTTCTACCTGTGGGCGAAGGTCGACAAGCTCGCGAAGATCACGGACACCGAATATGCGAAGCAGCTGTACGCCGAATATAATGTGACCGTTTTGCCGGGTAGCTTCGTCGCGCGCGACGCGCATGGCCTTAATCCCGGCGCATATCGTATACGCATGGCGCTGGTCGCCGAAGTCGATGAGTGCTTGGAAGCTGCCAAGCGCATCGTCGAATTCACGCGCAAGCTGACTGCCTAATTTCCATTCCCTTGTGAGTTAAAGAAACTATGACACAACAACTACAAACCATCATCAATAACGCGTGGGAAGAGCGCACCCAGTTCTCGCCAAAATCTGCTCCGGCTGAAGTTCGCGATGCAGTCGCGGCGGTCCTCGAGCAACTCAATCAGGGAACGCTGCGCGTCGCACAGAAAGACAGTGGTAGCTGGGTGGTAAACCAGTGGGTGAAAAAAGCAGTGCTGCTGTCATTCCGCCTCGAAGACAACGTCGCGATTCCCGGTGGTGGCGGCATGCAGTTCTATGACAAGGTGCCCACCAAGTTCGCCAACTACAGCGCCGATGACTTCGCTAAAGGCGGCTTCCGCGTGGTTCCGCCGGCGGTTGCGCGTCGCGGCAGCTTCATTGGCAAGAACGTGGTGCTGATGCCTTCCTATGTGAACATCGGCGCCTACGTCGATGAAGGCACCATGGTGGACACCGGGGCCACCGTGGGTTCTTGCGCACAGATCGGTAAGAATGTTCACCTGTCCGGCGGCG
>CAZXRS010000369.1:0-1534 GCA_964642635.1 uncultured Bifidobacterium sp.
GAGAATGCCTGATCCGCAGCCATAGTCGAGCAGTGACTGTCCGTCCGTCACGTGCTGTTCCAGCCACTCCATGCATAGTCGGGTCGTTGGATGGCTGCCGGTACCGAAGGCGAGCCCAGGATCCAGCTCGAGTACCAGTGCGTCGGGTTCGGGCGCATCGTGCCAGCTTGGTACGACCCAGATTTTCTGACCAATATGAATGGGGTCGAACTGCGATTGCGTAACGCGCACCAAGTCCTGATCAGCGACACTGCGCAGTGTGAACGGCAGGTTCGCGAGCTCGCATTGCGAACACGATTCATGTACGAGGCTTGCATGGTCAGCGCCAGCGTCAGCCAGAGCAACGACGCGGCTTCGCTCCCAAGCGTGCTGCTCGGGCTCCATGCCCGGCTCGCCGAACAGCGGGCGCTCAGCGTCCGTACCTTCATCTGCATCTTCGACCGACACCGAAAGCGCACCCGCCTCCATCAGCGCATCCGAGAGTTGCTCGGCATGCGCGCGCGGTACTTCGATGACGATCTCAGCCCAGCTCATTCCGTCAGCTTCCGTTTAGCGAGCTTTTGTTCCAGATAATGAATATTGGTACCACCCTCGGCGAAACGGCCGTCAGCCATCAGCTCTCGGTGCAATGCGATGTTGGTCGAAATACCCTCGACCGCCATTTCTGAGAGCGCAATTTGCATGCGGCTGATAGCCTGCTCGCGCGTCACACCGTAGGCGATTACCTTGCCGACCATCGAATCATAGTGCGGCGGTACGTAATAGCCGGCATAGGCATGCGAGTCGACGCGGATGCCAGGGCCGCCAGGCGGATGCCAGGCTTGGATACGACCCGGCGATGGTGTGAACTTAAACGGATCTTCGGCATTGATGCGGCACTCGATCGCATGCCCCTTGAGCACGATGTCGCGCTGCTTGAAGCGCAGTTTCTCACCGGCCGCGATGCGTATCTGTTCCTGGACCAGATCAATGCCGGTGATCATCTCGGTCACCGGATGCTCAACCTGAATGCGCGTGTTCATTTCGATGAAGTAGAACTCGCCGTTCTCGTACAGGAATTCAAAAGTGCCTGCGCCCCGATAACCGATTTTGCGACAGGCCTCAGCGCAGCGATCGCCGATTTTTTCGATCAGTTTGCGCGGGATGCCCGGCGCCGGTGCTTCCTCGATGACCTTCTGGTGGCGACGCTGCATCGAGCAGTCACGTTCGCCCAGCCAGATGGCATTCTTGAATTCATCGGCAAGAATCTGGATTTCCACATGGCGCGGATTCTCCAAATACTTCTCCATGTAGACCTCGGGATTACCGAATGCAGCGCCGGCCTCGGTCTTGGTCATCGTCACCGCGTTCAGCAGCGCCGCCTCGGTGTGCACCACGCGCATGCCGCGACCACCGCCGCCGCCAGCAGCCTTAATAATCACCGGATAGCCAATGCGACGTGCCGTCTGCACAATGATTTTTGGGTCATCCGGTAGCGCACCGTCGGAGCCGGGAACGCACGGCACGCCGGCTTTGATCATCGCCTGCTTTGCTG
>CAZXRS010000370.1:0-1511 GCA_964642635.1 uncultured Bifidobacterium sp.
AGATCAAGGCCATGCTGCGTGAATGGGAGAAGAAATTTCCTGGTCGCGTCGATAATATTTTTTCGTCCCTATCGACCGTCGTGCCTTCCCATCTGATGGATCGATCGATGTTTAATTTCACCGACCTGCAAGTCAGCGGCGTCGCCGATAGCGATGGCGACATCGCTTTCGATGAAGAACCTTGCGCAACCGGTAGTCTGAACGTCATCAAACTGCACGCAGCCGTCGACGACGACCATTGATCCGTCAATTGAGCACAGCCAAACGAGCGTTTTATCCAGCGTATCCCGCGAAAGTTTGCGTAAGGGTGCGTGCTAGAATTTTGCACCTCACCAAGAATCGCCTATGAACGTAGTCATTCTCGCCGCCGGCATGGGCAAACGCATGCAGTCCGACCTTCCTAAGGTCCTGCACGCGCTAGCCGGCAAACCGCTGCTTTCCCATGTCATTGATACGGCAAGGAGCCTGTCGCCTTCCCGGATTTGCGTGATCTACGGACACGGCGGCGATCAGGTGCCGACACGGTTGGCGGCCGCTGATCTGAGCTTCGCCCTGCAACAACCACAACTCGGCACGGGCCACGCGGTGATGCAGGCGCTGCCTCAGCTGCATGATGATGAACCGACACTGGTGCTGTATGGCGACGTGCCACTCACCTCCGCCGCGACCCTTCAGGCCCTGGCTGACACTGCCGGCAAGGAAAAGCTCGCGGTACTGACCGTGCATCTTGACGATCCCACCGGATACGGCCGTATCGTGCGCGAAGGTTCGCGCATCGTGCGTATCGTCGAACAAAAAGATGCCAATGAAGCAGAGCGCGCTATCACTGAAGTCAATACCGGCATCCTCATCGCACCGACCAGAGCATTAAAGCGATGGCTCGGACAACTGTCGAATCACAACGCGCAAAAAGAGTACTACCTCACCGACATCATCGCTATGGCGGTGAATGACGATGTACCGGTCGCATCAGCGCAGCCTGCACATGTCTGGGAAACACTGGGCGTGAACAGTAAGGTGCAACTCGCGGAACTGGAGCGCATTCATCAGCGCAATATCGCTAATTCGCTGCTGGAACACGGCGTCACATTGGCCGACCCGTCGCGCATCGATGTGCGTGGCACCTTGACCTGCGGTCGCGACGTGGAAATCGACGTGGGTTGTGTGTTCGAGGGCGATGTGGAATTAGCCGACGGCGTGAAGGTCGGCGCGCATTGCGTGATTCGCGATGCAAAAATCCATCGTGGCGCTTCTATCAAACCATTTAGCCACATCGACCAGGCCACCGTCGGTACCGGCTCACAGATTGGACCCTACGCCCGGCTTCGTCCGGGTACCGTGTTGGGTGATGACGTCCATATCGGTAATTTCGTCGAAGTGAAAAACAGCCAGTTCGACGCGCACAGCAAAGCCAACCATCTAGCCTATGTCGGCGATGCGTCCGTCGGTGCGCGCGTCAATATTGGCGCCGGCACGATCACCTGCAACTACGATGGCGCGAACAAGCACCG
>CAZXRS010000371.1:0-1507 GCA_964642635.1 uncultured Bifidobacterium sp.
AACGACGTCAAACGTAGTGCGGGTGTCTCTGGGGCGCCCATGTGCAACTCCTATGGCAATTCAATGTCGTGATTATCGCATCA
The DNA here is from genome assembly GCA_964642635.1 of uncultured Bifidobacterium sp. Classification (GTDB taxonomy): domain Bacteria; phylum Pseudomonadota; class Gammaproteobacteria; order Burkholderiales; family Burkholderiaceae_D; genus Pernthalerella. Next base: position 84 of record CAZXRS010000371.1, read on the forward strand.
CCAAAAAACAAGGCTCCCGCAGGAGCCTTGTTTTAATGCGTCACGGCGATCAGCCGCGACGGCCTTCGCTGCGGCCACCTTCGCGGTTGCCACGATAGCCGCCGCCATCCTTGCGCGGTGCACCCGGCTTGGAGAAAGTGCGTTGGCCCGGCTTGCTACCATTACCTGGCTTGCGGCCATCGCCCGGCTTCCAGCCCGGACGTGAACGCGGCGCAGCGCTACGTTTCGGCTCGAAGCCCTCGATCACGTCAACAGGAATCGTTTGCTTGGTAAAGCGCTCGATACGCTTAACATGCACGCCTTCGGCATGATTGACCAGCGAGATCGCGATGCCATTACGGCCTGCGCGTCCCGTGCGGCCGATACGGTGCACATAGTCTTCAGCGAATTTCGGTAGGTCGAAGTTGAACACGTGTGTAATGCCCGGCACATCGATGCCACGCGCGGCGACATCGGTGGCGACCAGCACGCGGACTTGGCCACGACGCAGCGCGTTCAGTGTGCGATTGCGTGCGCCCTGATTCATGTCACCATGCAGTGCGGCGGCAGAGAAACCAGCGATATTCAGACGATCGGCGATGGTATCTGCATCACGCTTGGTCGCGGTGAACACAACCGCTTGTTCAATCGCCACGTCACGGAGCAGATGGTCGAGCAAACGGTTTTTATGCAGCAGGTCATCAACGAAATGCACGCGCTGCTGAATATTTTCGTGCTTGGTCGACGAGCCAGCGATCTGGATTAGCTGCGGATCTTTCGTAATACGACGCGCGATGTTACCCACCATGCCATCCAGCGTTGCTGAGAACAGCATGGTCTGGCGCGTTTCGGGCGTACGAGCAACGATCAGTTCGATGTCATCAATGAAGCCCATGTCGAGCATGCGGTCGGCTTCATCGAGCACGAGAATCTCTAGCTTCGAAAAATCGATCTTGCCGGATTCCATGTGATCGATCAGACGGCCGGGGGTCGCCACCAGAATCTCAGGATTGCGCGAGAGCAGCTGCATCTGTTTCGGATAGGGCATACCGCCCAGAATGGATACCGCCTTTACACGACGCATATGGATGCCGTACTTGTCAGTAGCGGTCGTGACCTGGAGCGCGAGTTCGCGCGTCGGGGTCAGCACCAGCATCTTTGGCTGTGCGGGCGCGAAGCGCGGACGCTCGCCACGTGCACGCGAGGCTTGCGCCTGCTGGTTCGGTGTCTTGCCTGACTGCGGCTCGCTCGGGGCGCTAGCAAACTTGTGCAGCGCCGGCAGCATAAAGGCTGCGGTCTTGCCTGAGCCGGTCTGTGACGACACCAGCAGATCGCGCCCGGCGATAGCGGCGGCCACTGCCTGCTCCTGTACCGGAGTGGGTTGTGTGTAGCCAGCGTCAGCTAGTGCCTTGAGAATCTGCGGGTGCAGGCCTAGGGATTCGAAC
>CAZXRS010000372.1:0-1505 GCA_964642635.1 uncultured Bifidobacterium sp.
CAGCGTGACTTTCTTGCCCGAGATGGTCACTGTGCGCGACGCAGCCTTCGGCAGCGTATCGGTAGTCATGATGGATTGCGCCGCATTGAACCAGTTGGCTTCGGCCAGATTCGCGATCGCCTGAGACATGCCGGCAATGACTTTATCGACAGGTAGCGGCTCGAGGATCACACCGGTCGAGAACGGTAACACCTGCGAGGCATCGACGCCCAACAGCTTGCCGAGCGCGTCGCACGTCGCCTGTGCATTCGCTAGTCCGGCGTCGCCTGTGCCCGCATTGGCATTGCCGGTGTTGATCACCAGCGCCGCGATCGGCTTGCCGTTCTTGTTCATTTGCTCCAGATGCGCCTTCGACAGCTGCACTGGCGCTGCGCAGAAACGGTTGGTGGTGAATACGCCGGCCACCGTCGCACCCGGCGCCAGCTTCATCACCAGCAGGTCTTTGCGGTTCGCTCTCTTGATACCCGATTCCGCATGACCGAGCGTAATGCCGGGTACGGGTTTGAGTTTGCCGGGGGTGATGAGGGGGAAGTTGACGGCCATGTTTGTGCGTCTCAATGAATGAAGCTGTCGTTGAATTGAGATGGGTCCCAGCTTGCGCTGGGACGACGGTTTGAGGGCCGATTGCCTTCGGTTCGTCGTCCCAGCGAACGCTGGGACCCACTGTCGAAACTACCTCTACTGACTCGAAGCCGGCAGTTAAATCAGGCCAACCTACCGTGACACTGCTTGAACTTCTTACCACTGCCACAAGGACAAGGATCATTACGTCCCACCTTAGGCAATCCATTCGCTGCAGCACCAGCACCCTCCAGCGATGGCGGTGCCAGCAGTTCTTCAGGCGAGGCTGATGGATCGAAGTCGGCGTGCTGGTAGTTCACGTTCTCCAGATGCGGCTGATTCATTTGCGCTTCGGCCGCAGCGATCTCTTCGCGCGACTGAATACGCACTGTCATGATCACGCGCACGACATCATTGCGAATGAGATCGAGCATCTGCGCGAACAGCTGGAAGGCCTCGCGCTTGTACTCCTGCTTCGGGTTTTTTTGTGCGTAACCACGCAAATGAATACCCTGGCGCAGATGGTCCAACGCGGCCAGATGCTCGCGCCAATGTGAATCCATACTCTGCAACATGACGTTGCGCTCGAAACCGCTGAAGGATTCAGCATCTACCAGATCTACCTTCGCCTGATACAGCTGATCCACCTTGGCAATCAGACGCTCCTGCAGATCATCATCGGTCAGCTCGGGCTCAGCTTCCAGCATCGCCATCATCGGCATATCGATCTGCCATTCAAGCAGCAAGGTTTCCTGCAAACCGTCCAGATCCCACTGCTCTTCCATCGAGCCTTCGGGTACATGCGAGCGGAACAAATCGGTGAACACGCCATGGCGCAGTGCGAGACTGGTCTCGGCCATGCTCTCAGCTTCGAGCAGTTCATTGCGCTGCTGGTAAATCACCTTACGCTGATCATTGGCGACGTCGTCGTACTCGAGCAGCTG